>JBBKWP010000181.1:0-8215 GCA_037968995.1 Candidatus Xenobia bacterium | reverse complement strand
GTTGTCGTAGCCCGGTTGGGTGTTGGAGAAGCTGTCGGTGATATCCACAGAGTGGTCTGCTTCGTGGAGATTGGCTTCGGGATTCGGAACGACGGCTACGTTTGTGTTAAAAAACCGTGTAGCGCGGAAGTAGTTGTTTTCGGGATTTAGTATGTTTAATCTGTCTGCCATTTTTAAGTTCCTCGTTCGTTGTTTTCTTGACCTCAGAATAGGACTTCGATTTCCGAGCGGTCGGTCAGCAACTCAAGGAGATGTTGCAGAATTGTAAACAGCCTGAATCGATTTGTTCATAATCGAAGGTTCCTCAGGACAGGAGATTGAGGTCATCTCTTTCGAAAGATGGTTAAAGAGATTGGATGGGCATTCGACATGGAAGATGACCAAGAGGCAGAAGAGCGAGAAGAGACGTTGGGCTCGTTGGAACAGTTTGTTCGAGAGTTCGTGCGCGACGTACTAGGCATGGAGCTTAACGACGAATGATATGTCTAAGCTGTACGACGGTTCAGGAGCACGATAACGTCGCCAGATGTCCCTCGTGTAGCCAGGAGTTTCGCGACATGCCCGGCGTGATCGGAAAGAATCACATCTCGCAGGTTCTCCAGGCGTTTGCCGACCACAAGGAAGAAAAACTCGGCAATGATGGGCTGCTTGAGAGGCTGTCTAACTTTGTCGCGATTTGGGACGAGTTTTCCGAGCGCTGGCAACTGGAGGAGACCACCATCACGGAATTCTTCGAACTCGATCCGGTCCTTGCCAAGAAATACGGCCTCTATCTCGAGGAGTTTGATGACTCTATCGAATTGATGCACGAGATTTTGGAGTTGACGGAAGATCTCGAAGACGGCACCACCGACCTCGGCGCTTTGGAGAAGAAAGTGGAGCAGTTCACTCGCAAAGTCTGTACAGCCAGCGCCGGCGTTTTCGCGGAACTGGATACCGAAACTTCATCGTCAAGCAGACCTTAAGGCTCTGCCACTAGGCGGCGGAACGCTCCCGGGCAGACCTAGGTTTCTTCTCAGCTGTTGTTGACTGAAGCTGTCGTTCTGGTTCGCTTTGGGAACTTGTAGGCCGAGGTGTTCCATGCGCTCGGAGATCTTGGCCAGGTTCTTTCGATGGCTTCCCAATTCTTTGGTCACTTTTTTGACCTGCGAGCGGATCTTCTGAAGCTTCTGAAAGCCTTGGTCGAGCTTCGATTTAGAGACTAGCTTTTTCGCTTTGTTGGCCAATTTCGAGCTTTTCATCTTAGACGTCATCGACTTCATCTTCTTGGCCACCCCATCCATTTTGGTACCCATTTTATCCATCATCTTGCCCATCGTTTTGAGACCTTTGGCCACAACCTTGAGAGATTTCGCAATCACCTTCAAGGCCATGGAAAGAGCGGCTCCAATGAACGGAATCGCGGCCACAGCCATCGCTGCCGCCTCCACTCCGGCGGCGGCGGCGTCCACGGCTGTGGCGGCCGTCGCCAAAGCTTTGCCGGCAGTTTTCATGGTTTTTGAGATGTTCTGGAAGAGTTTGTCTTTGGCGTCGAAGGCTTTTTCTTTGGAGGCGAAGCTCTTTTCGAGGCCTCCGAACTTTTTGAACTGCGACGAAAAACCGCGATTTGTATTGATTTGGGACGTCTGTTGTCCCTTGAGCCGTTCTTGATTCTGGCTGAGGCCACGACCGCGCATCTGTTCGTTCTGCAACAGTTCCATCAGCTGATTCTGGTCGGTGATGCCGTCAAGGTTGTCGAGGACTCCCGGAAGATTACTGGAGGCGACTTGGGATGTTGCAAAGTTTTGGAGCGATTCCGGTCGGGAGAGATTAGAGCGAAAGTCCTTGACGAGATTTTGGGGATTGGTTGAATCTTCGGAAGTCTTCCGGAAGGAATCGGGGGCCTGGTTCTGGGCCTCGTCCGCCTGCTTGGTCCCAGCCACGGTGGAGTTCCGTTGCTGTCGCATCTGATCAAGCATTCCTTCAGGGAGATGCTTACGGGCTCGCCCGTTTTTCATCGCTTTGGAGAGGCCGGTGTCGGCTCGGTCGAACTGACTCGAGACCTGGTCACTCATTCTCGGACTGTTGACGGTGGCTTCGGGGATGGACATCTGACTTCTCCTCTTAGGTGCTGTTCTTGCATTCAGAATAAGCGGCGACTTTCCGAGCAAAAAGCCAATTGGGCCCTGCCATGTGACAAACTTGTGAACTCTCGCGGTAGAAAGTACGTAAGTCTCGATGCGCTTGGACGTTACACCCTCGGGGGACTCGGAACACAGTTTGGGGAAGCCTCAGGCTATGCCAGAGTCGGACCTGCAAAGCCAGTTAGAAGAGCCGTTGACCCTTCTCCGTTCCATCACTGAGAGGGCCTATCGCCCCGGTCAGGTTTCCTCACAAAGCCAACTGCGGGAACAGTTCGCTCACCTCAAAGGCGCCCTGGCGGATGTTATGGAGGTAGCGACCCAAGCGTTCGTTGAGAGCTTGGAAGTTGCCGCTGATTCGGCCGACCAGTTAGGAGAGGGTGGAGACACAGTGCTTTTGGTTATCGAGGAAGTCGCCTTAGAACTGGAAGAGAGCCTGTCTCTGCTCACGAAAACGTTACTCGGAGCGCGGACCACCGAAGAACTCAGCCAGGTCCAAGTCAGTGTGGTGGACGCGGAGATGACGATGGAGGCGGCCTTGTCTCGATTGATGATGGCCTTGGAATCTCTCGATGTTCCTGAACTGGCTACCGAAGTCTCCGAGAAGGCGCGTACCGATGAGGCCGCCGATATCTTGGAGCATCTCTCGCTGGCCCTCGAAGATGTCGGAAGCCATCTGCAAAACGGTGAACCGTTTCATCTAGAAAGGGCGCTCACTCACGTCGACGCTGCGGCTGCCCGACTGCGGGAGTCGCTCGCCTCTTCGGAATAATCCGCCCTAGAATCTCGGCGTCTCCGCTCCCCAAAGGTCCGCCACAGTCGCCTCTGGCAGGTTCAGTTCTTGCAACTTTCGTACTTGACCCATCATCCCAAGGGAATGAAAAAACTCGGAGGCACCATCGATGGGGCGCAGCGGATAGCCGTTTCGGCAAAACCCGTCGGGGGCTAGGTCTACATCGGTTCGTATGGTCGCTAGATTGAGGTCGAGCAAGATCCGTTCTCGGTCTTCGGAGAAGGCTGAGGCGAAACGCCCAGCTTTCTCGGGATTGGCGAGCAAAGCGTGGATGTCTCCTTGCTCTGTGAGAAGTTTGACGGCCGTTTTCTGTCCGATGCCCTTGACGCCTTTGATGTTGTCAGAAGCATCACCCCGTAGAGCGAGCCAGGACGTTATCAACTCCGGAGGCACGCCATACATCCGAGACACTTCCTTGGAAGTGATCCGCTCGGGGCGCCCGCTCTGCCGGGTACGAAGCAGTTCAATCGTTGGACTCAGGGCTAAGACTTGGGCCAGGTCCTTGTCGTTCGAGACGATGGTCACCGCTTGGTCGGCTTCGGCGGCCAAGCGTGCCAAGGTACCGATCACATCGTCGGCTTCGTAGGCATCGACGTGGACTGTTGTGATGCCTAGGCATTCGCAGGCAACCCTGACCATAGCGACCTGCGAGCGCAACTCCACCGGTGGAGAGGTTCGATTGGCCTTGTAATCAGGGTCGAGTTGTTGGCGAAAGGTAGGGCCCGGCGATTCGAAGACTGCCACCGCGTGGTCGTACTGTTCTAGCCTCCACAGGTCTCTCAGCAGGGCGACCACGCCATACAGAGCGTTGATGGGCGACCCGCAAGGCGCCCTCATGTCGGGAACCGCATGGAAAGCACGATGGATAAAAAACATGGTGTCCAGCAGATAAAGCCGTCGCATGGATAGGTGTTGGTGGGTCGTACGGGAAATCCCCGTTATTGATGAATGATTTTAATTCCAGGTTCGCGGCCCTCGACTCGATCGGAGACGGCGCGAGCAGCGAGGTGATCAGGGCTGAGGACCCCCGCATTGGCCGAAACGTGGCGGTCAAAGTCCTTCGTGCCGAACATCGAGAGGAGGCTGCGCTCGTCTCGCGCTTTATGCGAGAAATCAAGTCTACCGGGGCCTTAGAGCACCCGAGCATTCCTCCGGTCTACGAAAGCGGGGAGACCAACGACGGTCGCCCGTTCATGGCGATGAGGCTGATCGAGGGTCAAACCTTGGGCGAGGTGATCGCCAGGTTGAACGAAAACGCCGACGGAGTCCACGCAGAGTATACTTTTTCTCGGCGCCTCCAGATCGCTTTGGATCTTTGCAACGTTTTGGAATATGCCCATGAGGAAGGTGTGGTCCACCGGGACATCAAGCCGGAGAATATCATGCTCGGCAACCACGGCGAAGTTTGGTTGGTCGATTGGGGCCTGGCCGCCGAACCCAGAGAAGAGCAACTTCCAGACGGCAACATCACCGCTGAGCACGCTTTCGTTGGAACTTTGGCCACGGCCGCTCCCGAGCAGGTCGGTGGAGTCTATTCGGCTCAAAGCGACCAGTATTCATTAGGCGTCGTCCTTTACGGACTTTTTGCTCTGCGCTCCCCTTACAAGGGCGAATCGCGTTACGAGATTCTGAGTGGTGTTCTGCACGATCGCCCAAAGCCCGCGGAGAGTTTTGTGCTTCCGGTTCAAGGGCGGGTTCCTCGCGAAATCAGCATGGTGCTCAAGCGCATGCTGGAAAAAAGGCCAGAGGAGCGTTTCGCAGACATCGTCGAAGTCAAAGCCGAATTCGAGCGGATCCTCAGCGGAGACATCCGCGCCATCTGTCCCCACACTTTCATTAAGAGCTGCAGCCACAAAATCGGCAGGTTTATGGACACCTACAACCGTTGGTTCGCACCCTTAGTATTCGTTTGGCTGCTCTATCCGGCGATCCATATTTTGTACTGGCTCATCGGCAAAATTTTTCTCGTGGGGTAAGGACCCGGACCGGCTCCATCAGGGCCGACGAACCTTCTCCAATATGTCGGCGATGTCTACCTTCGAAAACTTCGCCTTGACTTCGGGGCGTTCAACGGCGCTGAGTATCTTGGGATTGTCCATAAGATCCCGGTAGCGGCCTTGGACAACAGCTAAAGCAATCTCGGGGTCGTTGCCGAGGTCTTTCACCACTGGGTCGTTCATCAGAGTTTTCACGGTCGGGTCTTCTAGAAAGCGCCCCATAAGGGTAGAGTCGCTCATGACGATGGTGAGGTCTCGCAACACGGTTTACACCTTTTCGTTGACCGGACTTACGGTGTCGATCGTCGCTTTAAAAGGTGAATGCTTCAGGTCGACCAGAAAGCTATCGAGAGGCCCTTCCACGGTTTTCTCACGAAGTTCGGTGGGATCTAAAAAGTAGCTCCGTTCGGCCGCTACGACGAGCTTTGTTTTTTCCTGGTCATACCGCTCCCCGGTCATGGTGGAACGAAGAGGGCGAAGCTCAGCCTCGGCCTGCCGCTCGAACGTCAGGCGGGCTTCGGAGCGGAGTTGCGATTCCGCGGCCCCTTGACGCATGGCACGGTCCAGACGTGCGACCGAAGAAATTCCCGTGAGTGTGAAAAGAACGAGGGTCAGACCCCAAATGCCACCAGCGACCGCGCCGAGCGGCCGGTCCCAGGTCGGGCGCTCGGAATCCCCCATCCGTCTGCCTATCCATACCGTGGCCGGAACTAGGAGGACCAGGAAGATGAGGAGGCCACTGGCTAGAGTCGACAGCGTCGTGACGAGGAGCTTAGGCGAACCGAGTGCCGTCACCAGCCATCCGGTCAGAGGGGCCAGAGGCTTGGCGAGGAGACTCGCCAGGACCAGCACTACCAACCCAGTGCCCAATTTCGCGACTCCGCGTTTCCAGCCGAACCCCATCATTAAAAGGATCAAGCAGAGGGCTCCAAGGGTGATGACCATCGTTTCTACTTTCTGGAGTGCAACGCGTTTCCGGTGAGGCACGAATTCCTGAGTGTACTTTCACTTTAGGCAACTCTCTAGAGTTCCCTGCATGAGAGCTTTCGTGGAAACTGGACTCCTAGACCGGTCGACGAAGCTGACTCACTGCTTCCAGAATTTCGCCTCGACTTTGGCGACGGTATCCTGAAGGGCTTGGGCGATGCGATCCAGTTGGCCTTGGTCGGGAAGACCTGTCCATTCGTCCATAAACGTTTTCTTGAATTCTATGGCCAAAGAGCATCCGGACTCAGGGAAAGTCTCGTGGACCCATCTTGAAAAGCGACCTCCGGTGAACTTGATGTTCTGGCGAACGTCGAACCCGTGGGCCGCGAATTCCTTGCAAAAAGTTTCCACCAAAGGCCCCCATCGATCGAGATTGATCGTCGAAAGACCAATATTGATCTCCGGGTTCTCCTCGGCCGAGGCCGGTTCGGCGTCGGCGCCGTCTCTTCGATGGTTGTAGCTATGAAGATCGAGAACCAAAAAGTGGCCGTGCCGTTGCTCCATAGTGCGCAGCAAACTTTCGACCATTTGGTAGAAAGTTCGATACATCGATAGGCTGGCTTCCAGATGTTCGTCAGCGGGGTCGGTGTGCCAAAGGTTGAGCCCCCAGGCATCCTCAGGTTTACGGTAGACGGCCGAGGCCAGGGGGCGATTTAAGTCGACCTCGAAACGGGAACGGTGAACCACGACGCTACTGGGGAATAGGGTCGCCAGTCCTCCGGTGAAGGGATCTTCTTCCCTTTTTCGATTCTCCGGCTTGAGGGCTGTCAGTTGGGCGATAGCGTCGCGAAGGTTGTGCCCGTCGTGGACCGCGACGGCACAGATAGGACCTTCTCCTGCGCTCATTGTGAACCAGTTATTCTGCATAGCGAGAGCGTTTTTGCTGGACCGGTCGGAATCCTGGCGCGCCTGACTTTGGGTCAGACTCGATTCGCGCTCGGGCCCTCACTTCATCGCTCGGAGGCCTTCAAAGGGGGCGGGGCGCAGGCAATAAGGCAAGCGGCGGGGAACAAATTGGTAGACCCCACTCAAAAAAAGCATGAAAAATGAAACGGAATCCAACCCTGAATCTTCTATCGAGCGCGAACGCCTAGACGCCTTGGCCGCTTTGGGTATCGACTTCGAACACGAGCAGGAGTGCGACGATTTCGTAGCGCTCGCCGCTGAGATCTGCCAAACACCCATCGCGAAGCTCTCTTTGGTCGAACGTGACCGAGTCCGCGTTAAGGCCATCTGGGGGGGGCAGGCTAAGGAAATGGATCGTGAGGTGTCGCTCTGCGCGCGTGTCGTTTTGGGGCACGACATCATGGAGGTCTCCGACACCTTAGAAGATGAAAGATTTCGCAGCAAACCCCAAGTGGTAGGACCCCCTTTTGCAAGATTCTATGCCGGGGTACCACTGTTGGGCAATTCCGGCCATGCTTACGGTACACTCTGCGTCGTTGACAAGAAGCCAAGAACCCTCTCGTCTGGCCAGCGCGCCGCATTGCAACGCTTGGCGCGCCTAGCTACTCTCCATCTTGAAGCGCATCAGCGGAAGAAGCGGGCCACTGAAGTGCATAGCCATCTTCAGGCGATCGTCAAGGCTTCCTTAGGAATCTCCGTCATAGCCACCGACACCGAAGGGACGATCACTCTTTTCAATCCCGGGGCTGAGCGAATGCTCGGATACAGGGCCGAAGATCTCGTCGGACGCGAGACGCCCGGACTGTTCCATCTTGAAAGTGAGATCTCTGCGCGGGGTCGGGAACTCTCTAAGGCCTTGAACCAAAACGTTCAGGGCTTCGACGTCTTCACTCAGGTCGCTAATACGGAAGGGGCTGAGACACGACAATGGACCTACGTTCGTCAAGATGGACGACACCTGCAGGGACGATTAACGGTTAGCCCTCTTTGCCTTTCCGACGGGGAGATCTTCGGGTATCTTGGAACGGCGGTCGATCTCAGCGGTCAGTTTGCCGCGGAGGAGGCAGCCCGCGTAGCGGCGGAAAGATTTTCAGGAGCTTTCGATTCCGCGGCGATCGGCATGGCCCTGGTCTCCCGTGATGGAAGGTGGATCGAGGTCAATGATTCTCTGTGCCAGATGCTCGGATACTCCCGTGAAGATCTGCTGGCCACTGACATTCCGATGGTCACACACCCTGACGACCTCGAGAAAAGCCTCAGGTTTCTATCTCAGCTTACCCACGCGAATGCCCAGAACAATCTCTTAGAGAAGAGATGTCTCCACCAGGACGGGTCCTCGATCTGGACGGAGATATCGGTCGCTCCCGTTCGCGACTCGGCGGGAGTCCTACAACATTTTGTGGCTCAGGTTC
>JBBKWP010000180.1:0-17917 GCA_037968995.1 Candidatus Xenobia bacterium | reverse complement strand
GCCCGGAGAAGGCCTATTGTGGGCTTCTGTCAAGACAAATTGGAGCGACTCTTCTTTCGAAGAAGTTCTTGGGAAATGTCAAAAAAAATTAGAAAGTCCATTCCGATCCCGATCAGCGTAAGACCTTCTTCCCCAGAGCGCTCATCGCGAGGTCAATCTGTATCTGAGCCCGCTTGAGGGCTTCGAGGGCCAAGGCGACCGAGATGTCTTCCTCTTTGCCGGTGACGCCAAGCAATCCAGCCGGGGAGATCTCAAATATCCCCGCGAGGGCAAGAGCGTTCTCCATCGTGGGGCGGTTGGTCCCGTTGCACCACGACGTGACCGCCATTCTGCTTACGCCCATTCGTTCAGCAAGCCGTGTTCGCGACATTCCGGACGCCTTGATTAGGGCCTTCAGTTTTTCGCCAAATTCCTTGTCTCGTAAAGGTTTGTCATCCATTTCTGCATCTTCCTTCTCTCTCCGCAAGAGTATCGCCAAGTACAGGTTTACGGATCTAAATTTTGTATTCCCTTTGGAGTTCCCTCTTGTATCTCTGCGCCGGATGCCAGCGAAACGTTCATCGTGGTCAACTTCGCGTCACTGAGGAAGCCAACGGTTCTCTTGTGTTCCGCGACAATCACCAGCGGAGGCTCGACCAGCAGGCTGACCTTGAGCTGGCCGGATGGCTCGACTTCTGGGCGGGATGGAATGGAGCCAAGTTCGCTGAGAATGTTTCCATCGAAACGGGATCGCCGGGTCACGCGGCCCGTGATTCCACAGTGACTGGCGCTTCTGCGTAGTTTCCTTAGCGAGATCTATTGTGATGACTAAGACGAAAACCCTTAGGAGTTACGATGCAAGTTCAAGCACTTCCCTTCGGCCAGCGGGCCAGTATCACTGGAGTTCAGCGCACTCTCGAACTCGTCAGCGACGGTCAGGTCGACTATTTTGGCGAGACATACTATGGTCAGCCCAACGACCAGGTCGACCTTCGGCTCCAGCAAGGGGTTCAAGAATTCGAGGACCCCCGCCTCAAGAAGGGTCTAGCCGCCTTCGCCAAAGAGTTATCTCAGACGGGCAGTATTCGCCAAAAGACCGCCAACCAACTCGCTCGGGACCTGGGACCAGAATGGGAGGCGAAAGTGTTCAAAAAATCTGGCTGGAGCGAAGTGTGCGTCGAGTTACAGTTGGGCGACCCCCAAAGGGTTTCTCCTCAAGAGATTTCCTTCCGGTCACACGGCCGCGAAGTCAACATTCGCACTTTCCTTCCGTGTGAGAAACTTGGCGCTGGGTCTCACTCGATGCACGGGCAGTGCCAGAGCGACGGTTCTGTGACCGAGGTGATGGAGTATATCCAGACGTCCTGAACTCTCCACGAGCCCGAGCTTCGGTAACGCCCCTGCGAAGTCTCCCCCAAACGAAGCCCGAAGGCCTCACCCCGGCCTGAGTGGATCTATAAACCCAGTCAGGCCGGGGTGCGCGGCACCGGAGCGCGTCGGGTTCGGGGGTCTGGCCTACGTATCCAACAGTTCAACTTCGAAGATGAGAACGGCGTTGGGCGGAATGGCGTTGCCGGCTCCACGTTTGCCGTAAGCGAGATTTGCGGGGATTTTCAGTTTGCGCTTTTCGCCAACCTTCATGCCGATGACGCCTTCGTCCCAACCCTTGATCACTTGGCTTTGACCGAGGTCGAACTCGAAAGGCTTGCCGCGATCGACACTGGAGTCAAACTTCGTGCCGTCGGTCAGCCAACCGGTGTAGTGAACTTTCACTTTGTCGCCGGATTTGGCGATGTCGCCGGTGCCGGCTTTGAGAACTTTGTACTGGAGACCCGACTTGGTGGTGATCGTTTCGGGTTTCGCCTCTTCGGCCCATAGTTGGGATCCGGAGAACAGCAAAGCTAGGAGAAGCGTGAGAAGGGTGCGAGAGAATGACATCGATGGATTCCTTTCGGGCGCTCAAGGCGCTATCGGTCGAGAGACGACCAGAGATTTTGCTCTTCTCATCCCAAGCCGGATCACCCTTGTGGGTGGGCTTCTCGGGGCGCGCGGATTAATTATGAACTTCGCATCGCCTCGAAATCCCACTTCCAAAAGTCCACATTGTACTTTGTGTAGGCCAGAAAGAGATAGAGTTGTTACGGTCTAGTAAGTTACGGTCTAGTAAAAATGACGACGCGAGACAAAGTTTCGGAATCCTTTCGGAACACTCCGTTTTATGCTGAGTTCTATGAACATCTCAAAGATTTCGCTCCTTTTCACCTCAGACGAGCACGGACAACTCAAACCGGCTCCCAAGCTCCAGTCGGTCATAGCCCAAACGAGACAAGACAACCCGGGTGGGACTCTCCTGGTCTCTTCAGGCGATGTTTTTCAGGGCTCGGCGGAGACCGAGATTCTCGGCACGAAGGCATCCAGCGATCTTCTGAGGCTTGCGAAATACGATGTCATGACCCTAGGCAATCACGATTTCGACAACGGAGTGCAAGCCACCCGGGACTGGGTAAATCAAGCCCCCTGTACTGTACTGTCCGCCAACGTTTTAGAAGCCGACGGACGTCACTTGACAGGCACCTTGCCCGCACAGATCCGCGATCTCAATGGAGCGAAGTTGGGCCTCATAGGGGTCACGACCCCAGACACGGCAAGTATACTGTCGAAATCTAAGCTGGATGGATTGCAGTTCGCTGATCCATCGGCCTCCGTTGCCGAACAGATTAAAAATCTCAAGCGTGACGGGGCCGAGTTGATCGGCGTCGTTTCCCACCTCGGCATCGAAGCGGACCGCGTTTTGGCCGCGAGCACCCAAGGGATAGACTTCATTCTTGGCGGTCACTCTCACGTGGTCACTGAACAACCGGAACGCGTCGGTCAGACACTGATCGCTCACCCCGGCAGCTATCGCCAGGGCATGGGGAAAATGGAGATCAACTTCGACACTGACTCGGACAAAGTGACCGGCGTGGAGTTCAGTTACATCAGGCCGGATGCCGAGACGCCGACAGGTGGATCTGAGCGCGACGATTCCGTGAAGGTCTGGGTGGATGCCCAGGAAGCTGTCGTGGACGCGTCTTTTGGCCAAGTGGTGGGCGATTTGCCTCGCAAATTCACTCATGACCCGGACAATTTGAGGGATCCTCTAGAAGTACTGGTAGGGAAGGCTGTTCTCAAAACCACCAAAGGGGACCTCATGACCTTCAACCAGAAAGGGATTCGGGCTCCTTTGGCGGACGGACCGGTCACGAAAAAAGACATCTTCACGGTGTTTCCATTCGACAGCGTGGCGGTCAACCTGGAACTGCCGGCGAGAGATGTTCAGAGCCTTTACGCCGAAAGCTTTCGACGCTTCGACCAGACCAGTCTGACAGTCGAAGGACGCCTGAAAGTCGCGTCCGACATCGAAACTCACGAACTCTTCTTGGCCGACGAGCACAATCACAGATTGGACCCGGGTCAGACGGTCACCGTAACCACCAGTTCCTACATTCAAGAGGGCGGACTCGACTACCTCAAGCCGGGACTTCCGGTGAAGGAGAGTTTTCCTACATTTCGAGCCGTTCTTGAGGACTACATCAAAGAGACCTATCCCTCTACGACATCCGTCGAAAAGAGATAGGTCTCAATTGGCACTTGAGGGCCCTGGGTTCAATGGGCCTAAGGTGTTACCACCAAGAGGCAGAAGTGACGAAAAAGCTGGCGCCCCAGTTCACGAGGGCCAGCACCAAGGCTCCGAGAAAACCGGCCAACAAGCCATCGACTTCGAAGCCGGGCGCGAACTTCGAGGCCAGCCAGAAGCAGAAAGCGATGACAACGAGATAGAAAAGACCTAACGTCAGCACCAGGAACGGGATACTGAAGAATGTGAGGACCGGCTTGACTAAGAAGGCAACGAAACCGAGCGCCAACGCGCCCCAGGCGGCTCCGCTCACGCTCTTGATTCGCACCCCCGGCACGATGGCCGCGGTCACCCAGAGGGCGATGGCGTTAACAAGCCAAGTGAGTAAAAATCCTACCAGTGTGTTCATGCCGTTCTTCTCCTAAATACTTTCAACTTTGATAATCTTACATCAATATCTCGTATAAGAGAAGTTTCAGAGAGGTTCATGACGATCTACTACCCCTATCCTATTGGAGCGTCCGATCACTGGATTCCGCTCGGATTTACCGATCGCGCAGGGGAAGGCTCCCCCCGGGAGGTATCGTGACCCCACTGTGAGACAACTTCAACCCATAACCCTTAAACGCCCAGTTTGCGACACCATCGAGTCTGGTCATCCCTGGGTGTTTCGAGACAAGATTGCGGCTGCGGACTCGAACCTTCCCGACGGCGCTTGGCTGCAACTGCGAGATCCCGACGGCTTTGTGGTGGGAACGGGACTCTATCAAGCTCAGGGTGGCGTCGCCGTCCGTGTCATGCGGCGAGGTCCCGATCTTGTGACGGTCGACTGGCTCAAGAAGATGGTCGAGATTGCCATCGCGAAGAGAAAACCTCTCTGGAATGACACCGATGCCTATCGTATCCTCAACGGTGAGAGCGACGGTTTTCCAGGAATCGTAGTGGACATGTATGCAGGAGTCGCGGTCTTGCAAACCTACGTGCCGGGAGTCGATGCTTTGGGTCGATACCTGGTAGGTTTGGTGGCCGACCGACTCAACCTAGAAACGGTGGTCTGGAAAGAGCCCTCCAAGCGAGTGGGTGGGGGAGGACAGGGGAACCGAGTCCTGAGAGGCATGCGCCCTTACGTAGTGAGATTTCACGAGGGCCCCTTGAAACTGGCCGCGGACCTTTTCGCGGGTCAAAAAAGCGGCACCTATCTGGACCTTCGAGGGCTTCGAAGATTTCTGTGTGCGCAGAAACTGCACGGACAAAAGGTTCTCAATCTGTTCGCCTATACGGGAATGTCCGGTCTGGCCTGCAGTCATGCTGGGGCCAAAGAGATCGTCAACGTGGACCAAGCCAAAGCGTCTCTCGACTTTGGCAAACGATATCATCGCACGGACAGTCAGACCTACGTGGCCGCCGATATCTTCAAATGGGTAGACAGTATCAAGGACAAAGAATACGACTGGATCGTGGTGGACCCACCTTCCATGGCCAACAACAAAACTCAAGTCGATCGCGCCTTGGCGACCTACCGGCGCCTTTACAGGACGCTCGCCAAAAAACTCAAACCCAAGGGTGTGATCATCGCCTGTTGTTGCACCTCGCGCATTTCCGCTAAGGAGTTCGAGCAGACGGTCGGTTTAGCGCTAGGCTCCAAGCGACTGCACAGCCGAATCCCAGTGGAAGTCGATCATCAGCCTTCTTTTCAAGAAGCGAACTACCTGAAAATTCTCGTTTACGAATAGGGAATCGGTCGGGATCGCGCCGGCCGTGAGGAAGACATAACTTCCTCTATCGGAAAACTCAAACGTTTTAAGGACAGGCCTCTAAGGCAACCACCCTCCGTGTACCACGGGCGGTAGGTCGAGCAAGGCGAACGAGTCGACGATCCCCTTGATGAAGGCCTTGCGTCGCCAAAGAACCGAAGAGACGTGCCCGCTTCGCACCCACCGGATGGTGGAGGCCGGCCAGATCCTTTGGGTCAATCGACACGATTCGGCGTTGACGTAGGCATCCCAACTGGCGGCCACCCAAATGCAACAGTCCGTACGGGGAGGCCTGGGGAAGAGGCGCAAGTCAGAGCGGTCAAGTTGTTCTTTGAGGAACCCACGAGCCTCTTCTTCGGTGCCGCCCAGCGCGCTCCAGTCGGTATAGCGCGAGAGCACTCCTTCTAGAAAGACGGTCGAGGCGCAGTGAGGAGCAATGCATGCGCAAACGGCCAAAGGTTCCGGGTGAAGCGCCGCCACGTGAGAACTGATCTGTCCACCCATGCTGATCCCACTGACCCCCAGGCGCGAGAATCCTTCCCTATTCAGCCAAGTTAGGATCGCCCTGGCCTCGGCTACCGCGGTCATCCCCATCAGCCAGAGTTGGCTCACGGTCTGAATATAAGTACCCTGCTGGTCGCTTGGTCGGCGACTGCCGTAAAAGGGGTTTTCTAAAATGACCGAGCCGATGCCTTGAGCCAACAAAGGAAGCGCTATGAGCCGATATCGCCCGTCGAAGCCTTCGTCACCGGTAGCGGCCAGGTGGACGCAGATTTTGGTGGAGCGGTCCCATTCTTTGGGTAGGACCATCAGGCAGCGGGCGTTGAGACTCTCTTGGGGTAGACCACGCTCGGGATGGGGAGAGTCGAATTGGTACTCTTTTAACTGGTGGTCGGGATAGTCCTCGACTCTCAGACATTCGAACGATTTTGGAACCGGAAGGGCGTGCTGAATGAGGGACAGGGCGAGAATATCCGGGTCTCCCCAGCCTTTGCGAAAAAAGAGGCCATCGTTGCGAAGACGGGCGTGGAGAGTGTCGAGCCAATACACCGCAGCCGACTCTATCGGCTTTGCAGTATCACAGTGTCGGGATAGAGTCGCCGCTCGAAAGCCCAACCGTCTCCTTCTTTTTTGGGAAAGATGTAAACTGGGTCAAGGGTGGCCTTCCATCCCGAACCGCTCGGTTCGATGTTGACTTCCAGGTGCCCATAGTGCCGGCCCCCGTCGATGAGAACTCCGTTATCCCAGCGTTCGGGAGATCCGGTTTGAGCTAAAAATTTTCGCTTTGGGTTGGCAACCTTGGCCTCTCGAAGCCCGTCTCCACCAACGCCGACGTCATAGACCTGAAGCGAGTGAGGGACGCCTTTTCCATTGGGCAGAATTTCCAGGCCGTCCACCTGCGAGCGCTCCCACATTTCGTCGTGTCCAGTGATGAGCGCATCCACCCCGAATTTTAGGAACAGGGGAGTCCAGGCGCGCAGAGGCTGCCCGGACTGGGTGTCTTGGCCAGGCTTTGTGCCTGGAGGAACGCCGTGCGGGCCGCTCGAGTAAGGGCAGTGATGGAAGAAGACAAACGTGAAAGCGTCCTCTTTTTGGGCAGCGGCCAGTTCGTTTCGCATCCATTCATACTGGCTGGAACTCTTCTGAATGCCTGGCGTTTCTCGAGGTGCCGCGTCCAGGAAATAGTTGGGGTCCGCTGGTGTTCGATGAGGTGTCCCGTCACACGAATCTAGCGAGATGATCCTGGCCGGACCGAGACGCTGGCTGTAAAAGTGAGAGTCTTTACCGGGCCCTTCGGGGTGAAAATAAGTGAAGTAGCGACGGATCGTCGCCCGAACCGGGGGCAGGGTGTATTTGCCGTTGTCCGGGCCCGCGAAATATTCATGGTTTCCGAGGGCGGGCAAAATCGGGATCTGCGCGGCCAGACTCAGACTACCGTCCTGCTGCGCGTTCATCCTCCAAAATTCATCCCAGTCCCGTTGCTCGCCGCCGCTTTCCACGAGATCGCCTGCGATTAAGACTGCTTGAGGCTTTCGGCTCAAGATCGTTTTGAGGTTTTCACGATAGCCCGTTTCTTCGTCCACCAGATAGACGCGATTCTTGCTCGAGGGGGTGGGCCAGGCCGTATACTTGCCTCGACTCTCGGGTTCGGTCTCGCTGTCGCCGTAAGCGATGAAGCGAAAGCTGTCGTTGCGATTTCCCGGCATAGTGGTGAACTGGGAGCGGAAATCGAAGCCTGCCAATTCCACGGAATAATCGTAAGCTTGGTTTGGAGTGAGGTCCGTGAGCGCGACCCTATGCAGAAATCGCGGAGCGGCCATCTTGAGAGCGGCGGCCTGGTGAATCTCATCGAGGCTGTAGGTAAGCCCTTCGGCGCGGTAAGCTTCGCTTCGATAGGCCCGCTCACCGACATGGAGAACCGTCGAACGCGGGTCTTCATCCACCCAGTAGATATCGACGGAGGTCGGGGTTGGATTCTGAAGATAAGGATAGGTCCAGATCTTATTCTCCGGTTGAGCGAAAGCCTGTGAGGCGGCGAGGACCAAGAAGAAGATGGTGAGCTTGATGGGGCGCATGAATTATTGACTAGCCTTTCGATAGAGGAAGGGTCGACGGAAGATTCCGCTCGGATGTTGCAAAAATTTTGTTCTCACCACGAAGGTGTTGAGGCCCGGTTGAAGTGCTTGACTGACATCCGTCTCCCACTCGAAGGTGTAGGCGTTACCCCACCATGGGTCTCGTTGCTGTCTCGAGGCGATGAGATGTCCGTTCACATAGAGCCACGAATCGTTGAAGAGCCCTGGGAAGAGAAGATGAATCTCAGCTTTGAGATCGAGCTTCGTCAGATTCACTTGGCAAGCGTACCAGCCGAACCCTTCCGGATTCGAAAAATCCTCTTGAACCAAACCCTGGGCTCGCGGGATTTGGTCGGTATCCAAGCTATCCCACTGGGAGAAGTCATTGGTTGCTCCCCATCCCCGCCACAGGCCGTGGTCCTTGGGGTCCATCCGAAAATGCCACTGGAGCGGAAGTTTCGTCACCAAGTGGCCGGTGGTCCCGTCAGTCTTTTGAGCGAGGCTCTCGTAATACGCGACCTCTCCAGGCCACCAAGCGGCACCTTTTTCGGGCATCTTCTTGTAGGTGGTGAATGTGGGGTTTCTCTCAGTAAGGCTGTCTCTGGCTTCCAGGCCTTTGGTTCCGAACTCCGAGGCCGACCGGTAATCGCACTCGCTGGCGCCGGCCTTCGTCATCTTCATGTAGTTTTCGAGAACCTCAAAGGCGTTTCGTGTGAAGGCCAAACGACTGCGATAAGGTTCGACATCGGCTGAGGCTGTTGCGAGGTCGGCCGCTAACTTTGAGACCAGCGCCTGCGGGTAGAGGGAGGGAATGACGAAAAACTCGTGGTCGATCATCAAGGTCTTGTCGAAACTGTCGTAGATGGAACTCCAGTAGCTCTTCATGGAGGGCGCCGCGGGCCCGTAGAAATTTTTGTAGAAGAGTTCCAGTTCCGTATCTACATCGAAATCAGGGTTCCAACTGAGCTGCCCCCGGAAGAAGAGATTGGTAAACGTCGTGGCGATGGCGTTGCGACTCTCTGTAGCGAATCCCAGAATTCCGAGGTCCCGGTAAACTTTAACGTCCTGACGAAAAACTTCGTGAGACGGTTCGGGAATGTCGCGCCAGACCATCATCCCCTGGTCGTAGTCGTACATGATGACCCGACCTTGCATGACCTCCGCCCATCGCTTCACGGCCCCTAAAAAGTCCAATCTTTCGGGAGAACGAATATCGGTCAAAGAATGACTTGGGTCGATGTCAATGGGCGCCAAAAAAGCGACCAAAGGCTCGTCCGCGGTGATGTCTCGTTGGGGCGGGAGGGTCAGATTTGTGTAGGCTAGGAATCCGATCTTTTCCGCGAAATCTGGCTGGCGATCGCGAAGTTCGCGGCAGACCGCGTTGTAAAAAGGTAGGAACGTATCGGCTGCGGCTGTGGTGTAGAAATATTTATCGTAGAAACGCCCCGAAAGGTCTCGATCGACCTCGGATTTCAGAGCTTGAGCCGCATCTGAGATCCCTACAGAGAGTTTCGCTTTCTGTCCCTTCTTCTGGGCCTGTGCCTGCTGTTTTTCGAGCCCGTCCACGACCGCTTTTATGGTCTCTGGAGCATTGAGCGTCAGGACCTCGCCCTCGTCGGGTTTAGGCAGTAGGTTCCCCAAGGCGTGGCTGCCGGACAGTTGGCGATCAAGGTTGAAGAAGTTACGGTGGGCAAAACTTTCGTAGTCCGACCTGTCTCCGTTCCAAGAGATCCAGTAGGTGCGCACTTCAAAGGGGGGGGCGTAAACGGTATCGATATTTTGCAGTTGAAGAGCCTCGAGGCGCGGGATGCATTGGCCGAACTCGGTGGGCAGGTACCATCGGCAGCCTTGTTTCTGGAGAAAGGCTGAGACCGCGAAATAGTGGGAGTCGTCGTTGCTTCCGGCCAGGTAGATCCGTTCTCCTACCTTTTCGATCACGATGGCGTCCGCCCTGAAAACAGGATGCTCCTTGGCAACATTCTTGAGCTTTTTTGTGAGGTTCGGTTCGAGTTCCAAAGCCAGTTGGCCGACCACGAATTCCAGTCCTGTTGGCTTTGGTGGCAGCGAGGAGCGAGAGGTCACCGACTGGCCCAACATTTTTTCTAGATACTGGGCAAGGTCTTGTCCGGCTCGCGCTTCCCAGGGGCCTGCGTTGTCAGACACGATGACCGAGATGTCGGCCCAGCACGGGTGAAAGCTACAGCACAGAAAGCTGACGAGAACGAAGACTTGGAACGGCCGCGGCATGACTAGAAATTCCTAGCTGAGCGTGGGAGACCTTCCGGATAGGAAGCTAGTGAGTAGGGCTGAGGTTCGTGTGGAATTTGGGTGCCGACCAGCTTAGCAGCAGGGGGTCAGAAGCCACTCTTGAGTGAGCAGGGTACCTTCGGGGGCAGCTTCGATCGGAGTCGCTTCGAACAAGGCGCTCGGTTGGGAGAAGGTCAGTTCGGCTTTGGGGGCCATGAAATCTTCAGCTTGGGGAGTGGTGGTTTCGCCACCCATCTGATCGGCTATCAGCCAGTTCAAGGGAACGTTGGCTCCGACGGAACTTTCGGCTCTCGCCTTTTCGATGGGACAAGAGTTGACGTCCGCTTTGTCTTTTTGTCCGGCGTCTTTTTTAACGGTCTGGCCGAACTGGGACACTCGCTTGAGGTAGGTGGAGAAGGGGACACTCTTGGACTCTTCGGAATTTTGTCGCTTCGCGAAACGGACGGTGTCGCTTTGCGCGGCTCCGTTGTCGGCTTCGTCTTGGCTGACGGTGGAAACTTCGCGCTCGAGGCTCAGTTGGTGCAGCATGTTGGAGCGGCTGAACGAAGTTCCTATTTGACCTAGTGTCATCATCTAAGGATTATTGTAGCGCGGGCAGGCAGTCAGCATGTTACACGGATGTTAACTCCGGGTTAAGCTTTTGGCGCTAACACAGTTTCTTAGTTTTCGACGAATTCTTCACCGCGCTCTTGCACCAAGGCGTCCAGTCGTTTGTCGGATCGTCTCAGACGTTCGGAGAGAACCTTGAAAATGGTGAAAGCGATTTCCGGCATAACGTAGACGAGTTCCTTGAGTTGTTCGCCCTTGAGAACCAGCAGGCGGGCGTCTTTTGAGACTCGGGCCGCGGCGCTTCTGGGTTCGTTGTCCAGAATGCTCATCTCACCAAAATAGGAGCCCGGCTTGACTTGACTGAGCGAGAAGGGGGCCGCTGTGTCGATGTTCAGAAGAATTTCGACCTCCCCGTCCGCCACGATGTACATTTCGTCGCCGACGTCACCCTCGCCAAAAACCAACTCCCCCATGGTGTAGTGTTGCTCGCTCAGGCAGAGATGAATAGCTTCGAGTTGTTCGAGGGTCATCGTGGCGAAGAGCGGAACGCTCTGCAGCATTAAGAGGTGTTCCATGAGCACCTTCTCTTCTGACTGCTCCACGACGCTCCCTGGTTTGGTCTCCATCCCATAAGTCGCCGCGAGGCAGGCATGTGAGGCAAGGCGGAGCCATCGGTCAGGACAGCACTCCAATTCGGCCAGCAGGTTGCGAAGGTCTCGAGGTGGCGGAACCCGGCCGGAAAGAGCGCGTTCGCGTTCCACGATGTCTCCTTCCTCGAGAAGGTGAACCAAGATCGAGGTGGATTCTCGCACACCCAAGTTGGAAAGAACTTCCAAGGCGTCGGCCCGGATCCGCGCGTGGGCAAACCTTAAAACTTTTTCTACCGACTGGACGATTCGAGGCTCTTCCAGGGCCTCTAGGAGGCGAAAACAGGTGGAGAGGTCTCGCGCGGCAGCGTCGCGCAGAGCCAGGACTAAGAACTCGTCCGCAAGGCCCTGGGGCCCTTGTTTTTCAAGCTTCGCAGCCTCCAGTGAATGGAGCCAAGCTCGCTTGGCTCTTCGGATACTTTCGTCGGCGAACAGCGCGCGCTTGTCCTCGAGTCCGATCTGAGACAGCGCTCTTATTGAGGAGTGGGATAGATGGGTCTCCGGGCTGGAAAGCGCACTCTCCAAAACTCCAATGGCGCTTGGTCCGAAGTTGGCGAACCGGGCGATAGCGCTCTGCCTTACTTCACGGTCAGGATCGGAAAGTCCGGCATAGAGCAAGTCTAGTCGCTCGCCCTCTGTGGAGTCGGTACCGTCGGCAACCGCTTTGAGGACCTCAATCCTGACTTTAGAGACTGGGGACTTGTAGAGCGCCAACAGTTCAGCGAGTGTTGGCGGGCAAGAGAGCCGACAAAGCGTTTGCAGGCCTACCCGAATCTCTTCCGGACTGGAGCCGGCCACGGCTCGATGAGCGTGGTCGACCAGTTCCAAGGGCAGCTTCGAAAGGGCGGCCAGCCGCTCATTAGACTCCGCCGAGGTGGCCATGGCTTCCAAGGTCTCTAAGGACGGAGGGCGAGAGCGTGAGGCGGCTTCGGCTCGCACTTGAGGGTCTTCGTCTTGAAGTGAACCTGGAATCAGCCCTAGGGCGGCTGGGGTGAGATTGCGAATGGCGAACAGTCTGACTTTCGAAGAGCGGTCCGAAAGAGCTTGGCGAAGGTAGAGATCGGCTTGGATAGGACCCAGTGAGACCAGGGCCTGCAGGCAGACTAGACGGACCCGTGCGTCGTTGTCTTTGAACGATTCTTGCAGTGGGCGCAAGACGTGACGCTCGACGAGCGCCCGGCTTAACTCTTCAAGAACCGGAAGTTGAGCCGAGGTTTTGGTCAGCGCCTTCCAAAGTTGCACCAAGCGTCGAGAGGGGAGAGTCTCTAACGTCGAAGAGGAGTGGGAAAGTTCCACCCGACCCTCTCGAATGGCTTGTAGAAGCTGTTCGAGATAGTCCTTCTTGAGGCCGTAGTTGGTCAACCAAAACCCGCAGCCCAAGATGAAACCACCGACACAAAGCACTGTACTGACACCTTGAGATGTCGTACTTACCTGCTCCCAGATCAGCAAAAAGAGTCCTGCGAAAGCCATGCCGGAATAGACCACCATGCCTTCCAAGAAAGCCCGCATCCGCCCACGCAGGCGAGCCGGCAGCGCGTTGAAGATGAGATTGCGTACCGGTGAGCCCAGCGCGTTTTCTAGAGTTTCCCGATTGAGTCGGGCGAAAATAGCGGCTCCAAGTCCGGGCAAAAGGCCAAGTCCCAGAAAGGCGACGAGAGTCAGGGTCGGATGGGCCAGGTTGGTGTTAGCGATGCCAAAACGTCGAAGCAGAAAGGGAGTGACCGCGATCTCCAGCAGGATCTCCAACGCATTGGCTGAGGCCAGGAAAATACCGAAGAAGAGCGCGAGGTCGTCGGGATCGGGAAAATTGGCGACGAAGAGCGATGAATAGAGATACTGAGCCACGAAAAGGGAAGTGACCATGAAAAGTGCCGACAGGACCATCAATCGGCCGAGACGAGAGTTTCTTAGGTAGCGGATCGAACTTCGCATCCCATCCATGGACGTTTCGTCGGCCTCTTCGATCTCAAGTGGGCCCCAGCGTCGTAAGGGACCCTTGTGTCTTCGCAGCCACCCCGCCGCCAAGACAGAACAGCCGACCCAGCCCCAGAGCAGCGCTTCGGCTCCGCCGGGTTGGTTCGCGACTAGGGTCGCGATGACACCCCCCAACAGCCCGCCAAGGCTCGAGCCGACCGTGAAGATCGGGAAGAGACGCTTGCTCCCAAGCGTGTCGAAAAAGTCACCCGTGAAGGTCCAGTAGTGGTTGGTGCAAACCGCGAAGTTAACGTAATAGAGGCAGAAAAGGGTGATCAGCATACTCGAGCGCAGGGTCGGAACGAAGCGCCCCAAAAAGGCGGCCAGAGCAATGGCGGCCGCTAAGCCCAAAAGGATTCGGATAAAGTAGTTGTCATTGCGGGCGCTGTCCACCCCGAAGGCGTAGAGTAGGCTGCCCAAAACCGTGAGGCAACTGGCCAACAGGAAGGCGAGCGGTAGTATGCCGGCCCCGAGTTCGGCCAACAGAAGCGACTCCACCCCGACCAGACCAAGAGTCTGTCCTAAGACCAAAAGCCCCGAGAGCAGAAAGAAAAATAGGAAACGGTCGCGTTCGTGCTGCCGGACAGAAGGAAAGAAACGGGTCCATATCACGACAGGCTCCGCTTCTTTCTTTTTCTCTTTCTCCATACCCAAATCACAAACACTAGGGAAGTCGCTCCGATCACGACGGCGCAGACCGGTATCAGGACGGCCAGAACTACGGCCACACCCGAACTGACGTCCTCGGCCGCTGAAAGAACCGGGGACCCAGCACCCGCGGTGGTGGCGTGACTGCCGAGGCGAAGGGCGCTTTTGCCGAGATGGATCGGAAGCGTGGCCCCGGTGGCGAAAACCAGGCCGGAAACGTAAGCCAAGACGGGGTCCTGAGGAGACAGGACGGCGATCACGGAGAGCGCCCCTGCTCCGGGGCGGACAAACGTCATCGCCGCATCGAGACCGCTGTCGACGGCGGGGATTTTGTCGGCCAGAATTTCGAGAAACGTAGCGGTGCCTAGGGCGATAAGGGCGTGGTCAGAACTGAGCCATTGGAAGCTCTCACCTAACGAAAACGGGGCCAGGAGTTGATATCTTTCCAGCAGGCCTAAGAGAAAAAGCGGCAAGAAGGCGCGAAAGCCCGCCGCGGCCGCCAAGGTGACTCCGAGGAATATGCTTAGAAGCATCAGCATGGCCTAAAGACTTAACCAGATTTCAGAGATTTCCCCCGGGGGCCCGGCTTGTCTCGTACCACTAGTGCGACGGCGTTGGCCACTCTTTGCCCGTCCATGGCTGCCGATACGATCCCTCCGGCGTAGCCCGCGCCCTCGCCGCAGGGATACAGATTGAACAGATCGGGATGAGACAAAGATTCTGAATCTCGGGGTATGCGGACGGGTGAACTGGTTCTGGACTCGACCCCCACCAGGACGGCCTCGTCACTGTCGAAGCCTTTAAGCGAGGAGGTGAAGTGGCGAAACCCTTCACTCAAGACCTCGGCGATGCGAGGGGGGAGGATCGTGCGCAAGTCGGTAGAGACCACCCCGGGTACGTAGGACACGCGGGGGAGGCTTGTCGATGTCCGCCCCTCCAAGAAATCACCGAGTCGCTGACAAGGGGCTTTTTGGCTGCCTTCACCGTTGGCTTTGAAGGCGGCCCTCTCGATCTCACTTTGTAGGGCTAATCCTGCCAGAGGTCCGTGTTCGGCAAGGTAGGGAGCGAGATCGGAGTCCTCCACCGCGGTCACTATACCGGAGTTGGCCCAACGAGAGTTCCGTTTGGCCATGGACATCCCGTTGACCACGATCTCACCCGGCGCAGTGGCGGCGGGCACCATCAAGCCCCCGGGACACATGCAAAAGGAATAAACTCCAAGGTGTGCTAGGCGGTAACTGGCCGCGGGAAGATAAGGGTCTCTCGGATTTTGGCGGTACTGGATCTCATCGATCACAGGTTGGGGGTGCTCCACACGGACTCCCAAGGCGTAAGTCTTCTGCTCCAACTGTAAGCCTCGCTGGTGCAAAAGGTGGTAGATGTCTCGGGCGGAATGACCGGTTGCCAATACCACCGCGTCTCCGTGAAACTTCTCTCCGCCTCGGACCACGGCCCCGTGCAGGTCCCCATCATTCATCCACAGATCAGTGACCTGCTGCTGAAAGTGAATCTCTCCACCGTGCGACTCGATGGTGGCCCGCAGGTTCTCCACCACGATCGGTAGCTTGTTGGACCCTATGTGAGGATGTGTGTCCACAAGAATGCTGCGCTTGGCGCCGTGGTCCACCAAGATCTGCAGGACCTTCGCGATGCTGCCCCGTTTACCAGAACGTGTGTAGAGTTTGCCGTCCGAATACGTCCCCGCTCCACCTTCTCCGAAACAGTAGTTGGAGTTGGGGTCGACGATATCGGCTTGCATGATGGCCCGCAGATCGTAGCGTCGGGCTTTGGTATCTTTACCTCGCTCGAGAATGATGGGACGCACTCCCAACAGTAGGAGTTCGAGCGCACAGAAATATCCGGCGGGACCAGCCCCCACAATAAGGACGGTTCCCTTCTTGAGGTCGGGAACGTTGCTCATCACCGCTGGGGGCGAGACCGGTGGCTGACCCGGATAGACGTCTAAGAGAAGAACGACCTTGGGCTGCCCCTTCCTAGCGTCGATGGAGCGGCGCACGGGCACCACGCAGATCTCCTCAGGAGAGAGCCGAAGTTTAGAGGCTGCACGAAGTTTCACCCCGTCGGAATCGGCGGCTTCCACGGGGCTCAATGTGAGTTCAACGCGATGGGGCTTCATGACGCTAGGGAAAGCTTGGTTAACTCTTACCCGTCACGTGGGTAGGGCGGATCCTGTAAGTGACTCGTGTCTCCTGATCGCTATGGTAAGGATACGTGTCCACACCCATGTATCGATTCGCGAGGAAGTCAATATCGGCGTCGGCTCCAACCTCTTTGATATCGTAAACTTCGCCTCGCACTTCAACGTAACGATAGGGGTTTTTCGGGTCCACCACGGTTCCGGAAAAGTACGGCCGAGCGCGGAGGTTACGGTCCTTGAGGCGGCCTTTGGCGCTGTTGATCCAGATTTCGTTATTTTCGAAGAAGAACCAGACGGGGCTCGTTTGAGGCGTGCCGTCATCGTTCACTGTCGCCATGATGATCAACTCGTTGCTCTGAAGGAGGTCGAGGTACTTGGTGATTGCTTTTTCCATCTAGAGAGGTGCAAGGCTCTGGGAGATTTTTCCTCTCCAGAACTTCCAGGGAGAAGGTCGGAAGCGGGGATGGAACATTCAGGAGTAACCCTGCTTATGCCGAGGGGTATAGGACGCCCTGGTATAGGGCGCTTCGCTGCCACTGGACCCCGATATCTTCGGGGTCTGCGGCTATGATTAGTCTTGCAGAAGACATCCGAGGAAGAGGTTCACACACATGCAGGCTTACATTATTTTTATGGGACTCTTGTTCACATTGCTTTTCGGAGTCATGGGTTCCCTGACCGGATTCAATATGGCAACGGCCGCGTTTTTCTTCGCGGGTCTCACAATCGTCGCCTATGCGTGGGCCGACTCGGGCAACGAGCAGGGCGGAAGATTTCGCGGCAATACTTGGCGACCTGGCGTATGAACACGTCGTCAACAAATTTCCAGCGACCGTTAACATAGTTTTCATCCTGGCAACCTTTGGCACGACCTCGACGTGCCAGTTCGGGGTACTATGAACCTACAAGCGAATGACGCCGCCGAGTCAATCATCCATGTGGACCTCCTGCAAAACTCCTCATTGTGACTCGGCGGTCTTTTTTTTGTTCCAGGGAATCCACTCTCGAAGATGAGTGACGTGACTTAACGTGGCCTCTGCCGGAATCCATATCCCGGTTCGAGAAGGCATCGACCCTCGATTTGAGAAGTCGCTTTCATGACCGAATTAACTAGCCAAACATGCGTTGCCTGCCAATTCGATGCTCCGAAAGTGGAAGGCGGGGAGCGAGAAGAACTCTCGCAACAGATCCCTGATTGGAACGTGATCGTTGTTGATGACGTAGAGAGATTGCAACGGGTTTTCAAATTTGACAACTTCGTGAAAGCTCTGGAGTTCACCAACCTGGTTGGCGACCTCGCCGAGAAAGAAGATCACCATCCGATGCTGGTAACTGAATGGGGTAAGGTGGAAGTCCAGTGGTGGACTCATAAGATCAAAGGCCTGCACCGGAACGATTTCATCACGGCTTCGAAAACCGACGAGATCTTCGCTAAGTTCTAGAGCCTCGCTCGACGCGCTAAAGCGCCCAAGCCTTCAAAAAAAAAGAACCCGAAAATTCGGGTTCTTTTTTATGGGCGACCTGCGGGTGCGCCGCTCGGCTCGGCGGGTCCGCCGAACGTCTCGTTCAGACGGTCGGTTGACTCGCTGCCGGAGTTTCCGGCTTCGCTCCAGGAAAAAGACCTTTGGAAAAAAATCCTTGAACCGAATCTTTCACTCCGTCGGTGGACTTTTTTAGGTCAAAGTCGTTGTAGGCGCCCTGAACTGTTTCGGAAAACGTTTTGGTTTGCGCTTGAGGATCTGTGA
>JBBKWP010000179.1:0-3489 GCA_037968995.1 Candidatus Xenobia bacterium | reverse complement strand
CCCCTGGGTCACGTTAGCGCTGCGCTAGAGCACCCCGTTGCTCCACAAAGAGGGCAGCCCAGTCACGCTCTCGGCTTTCATCGGCGCCTCGTTCGCTTTTTCCGGCGGGTAGATTTCTTCGCCTTCCTTTTCCGAGGACTCGCCTGACTGGGATCGCGAGAAGAACTTGCATCATCCATGGCGTCAAAGCTGGTCCAGCTGCCGGCGAGATCGGTCGCGGCTCGGACCAAATCGCCAATCAGCCCTTTCTGGTCATCGCGTTCGGCTAACCGGACCAGAAAGCCAATGCACCCAAGGGGAATGGCGATCGGCGCTATCCCCACCGAGGTCAGGAGCAAACCGAGCCCGACGGAGGCGGCGATGATAGCGTTGCCTGCTCGAACATGTCGTCCTTTATTGTGAGAGATGAGCGGTACTTTGGAAAGTTGGGATAACGCCGCGATAGGTTCTCGAGCCAGCCCAATGGCCGCTCGCAAGCGCTGTCTCAATTCCGTGCTGTCGCGGAGCGAGAACCCGCCCAAGTCCGTCGGCAGGTTATCGGCGCTCACAAAGAGGCCCGCGGAGATGCCGCACGCCGGATTTGACAAACGATCAACCCGGATTCTCACGCCATCCTGAATCCAGTGACAACGAGAGCGCGCCGGCCTGAGTCGCCACAAGGACACATTCTCGGTCATTCCGCGCGCGCTTCCACTGAGCTGGACCGCATGAGCTACGAGCAAGACCGCAAGCTCCGCCGAGGGCGGCGGTATCACTTGACCGCCAAAAAGCGCATTGCCGTACCCTGCCAGACCGCCTCCATCTGACAAGATATTGCCCGACCGTTGCGATTCAAAGGTTCCCGGAGGGAATTCCAGCTTCTCTAACCCTCCGCTTACGAAAGTCAGGGTCAAAGGAAAACTGCGATGGCTTGAGCCTTGCTCGGGGCACCGCTGTAGTCCGTCAATCCGTCGCTTGTCCAACGTCAGAGCCAAGGGGCAGGTGAAACAGTAGTCTCTCAAAGCCGTCGCCACTTCGGCGTTACGCTTAGCGACCTCCACTTGGTCGTAGAGCCAGGCGGTGGGGTTCGAAGGTGCCTCGTGAGTCACCGTCAAGACGAAACCGTTAGGCGTGACTTTTCGTTGGACATCATGAAAGCGGGTCCCATCCCAGAGCAGTCCTCCTGGACCTTCCGCGAGGCAGATCTCGAAGCTACGCTTTTCGCTCAGACCCACCACCCGCAGCGCTGACACTAGAGCAATTCTCCAAAGTCTTGTCCACGTCTTCCCGCCCAGCGGTCTCCTGGCTGCGGCGCTCATCGCTTAAATACCACCGAGTATTAGCGCTCAGAGCTTCTTGCCAGAAGACCGCTGGACAAGAATCCATCAGGACAAGACTTTCGAGAACTGCTCTAGGTGATTGAGCGCTCTCAGCGAGTGCGGCTCGGGGTTGACCAGGGCGGCCTCGAGGTCGGCCAGACTCCACGGCAGATCGCCCCTGCAACGGACGGTGGTTACGCGCCGGGTCTGCTCCACGGAAATGGGAGCACCTATCTCCGAAGCTACCAGCGATTGGATGACCTTGGCGATCCAAGCGCCGTCGAATGGGAGTTGGAAGTCCGCCAATTTCTGTACGGCCTCGTCGCGGGCCAGCGTGAAATCCCCCTCGCCCTCGGACTGCCCCTGGGATCGCTGATTTTGCAGAAAACGCTCAAGTTCAGAGACGCCTCTCATTGAGGAAGCCGCCTCTCCGGAGCGCCGAGTGCCCAACTTTTCGCTTGGTCACGTTTTCTGGGCGTTCGTTTCCGAGGTTTCGAAGGAAGAATCTGCCGAGTTTTCATTTTGCAAAATTCCCTCGATCCGTTTCTCCAACACCTCATAGGCCAGCTCGGCATAGGTGGGACCGTCGTCCTCAGCGCTCGGGGACTTGAACGAGAAGTAGTCTCTCTTACCAACGTGGGCGTGAGGGCCCGAATTCAGAACGGAAAACTGGGGGCTGCGGCGATATCGATTCCAGGCCGACCAGAACTGCCATCGCCACAGTCCCGGAAACAGAAGACTTCCGAGTTTGACGATGTAGCGGTCGGAGCGGCCCACGATCTGGGTGACCGACGCGAACTTCTGGATGCCGGGGTCGTCGGTGAAGACGCCGCCGTAGGCGATCAAGTGGACCGGGCCCGAGGAAGATTTGGCTCTTTCGTTGATCGAACCCACGGCCATTTGGGCTCCGCCCGAATAGGCGAGAAAGATAGTGGGTAGGTCGGGGTCCAGACGTTGCTCCAGTTGCTCAGCTAAACCGCGATTGTACTTCGGCCCGTAGCGAGGGTCGGCGGAGACCAAAAGTTGTCCGATGTTTCGGGCCACGATCAGAGCATCGAAGACGTTGTTTGGCACTTTGAGACGCCAGCGATGGAGCCACTCCCAAAGTTTACGGAAGATTCGCTCGCCGTTGAGGGGATTGTTGTTGACTGAATAGGGAAAAATATCGCTGTGGACGGTGACGTTGGGGAAGCTTTCGCCGAGTCGCTCGAGGAGTGCGGATTCCCGACGAGCCAAGAAGTCACCGGAGTAGCCGGCAACTCCGGTGAAATAGACGATCTGCGCCGCCACCCCGGGCAAGGCTTTGGGACTTGCGAGTCGAGGTCGGTTCGCGACACGCGCTCGTTGGCTGCTCCACCAACCGGCGGTTTCGAAGGGAGCTACTAGAACGGGCAGCAGCAGAATCAGAAGCAGCCCGACGATCACGGTACATCCGCTCCCTGGCGTAACAGTCGCCACTCGATGACTAAGAAATGAGCAAACCACCCGGGAAGTGCTAGCGACGCAGTTTTCACCAAGGGCAAGTCGCACTGCCAAGAAAGTCCGACAGCGAGCGCGGAAAAGACGGCCATCCTTAAGATCTGCTCGAGTCGATATCCAATGGTCGGCATAATGGTGAGCGGATAGGCCAACATAGGTAAGTGCGCCAGAGACAGGATTTCCAAGGTCCACAAGAACCCGACGTCAACTCCAAGCCACCTCAAGCCCAACCAAAGCGACGTCGCCCAAAGGCTGGCGGTGGCGGCGAACAGCCAACTTCCCAGCAAAAATTCACGGAAGGCCGACCAGAAGGATGGACGGACCAAAAAGTGAGTGAAGGCCTCTGTGACGACGGTCAAAAACCCCGCGAACAAGAGAATGCTAAGACAAAATAGCAGAATCACGGCGCCAGCTTCATCCCCGATCGCAGAAAATCATTCACGAGAACGCGGTTCCACTAGCTCGTGGCTTTGGGGCCGGCCTTACGGATAGGGCGCAAAGCTCGCAAGACATCCTCGAGATCCTCAGCTTCCCGTAGGGAGTCAAAAGCTTCGACCAAGCGAGCGTCGAGCAGGATCGTTTTCGATTTGGGTCCACGAACAAGTTCGGCGATCTTGCGCAGGGCTGGAACCACCTTCAGGGACACGTCAGAGGCTGCGGGCGCCGGCGCGGGAGGAGCTTCGGCCGCAGGCGGGGGGGCTATCGGCAAAGG
>JBBKWP010000178.1:0-64844 GCA_037968995.1 Candidatus Xenobia bacterium | reverse complement strand
TGACCGGCACGGTCATGACCATGACCCACCACGAAATGTTGCTTTCCTGGAAAGAGATACATGGGTATCTCGAACTCAAATCCTTTCCGACCGGCGGAGGCAACAAAGGCCTCTGCCTTCGGGGAGCAACCTACGCGCCGAGCCAAGTTTCCGCCGCCGATCTGGAGGCGAAAGTCAAAGACATCTTAGTGAAACTCTTCGCCGCGCTGTCGCAAGCCGGGGGATAAAGAAACTTTTTTTCAACTCTGGGGAACAAAACCCGGAAGTCCGCGTGTCATAACTCCGAGAACCTAGATCTGCCTGTGGCCCCCTAGACTATTTTGGGCCCGGCAGCCTGAACGGAGAAAAAGATGACCATTAAGGTAGACCTTCTTCCTACAGAGAAGAAGTCGTTCGGTATCGACCCGGCGATGATCCTCATGTTTATGTTGATTATCGGAGCCGCTGTCGCGATGCTTTTATACAGCCAGTCGCTGACCAGCCAAATCGATGCTAAAACCGCTGAGATTGAAACAGTTAACCAAGAGATTAAGCAGATTGAGACTCAACTGCCTCTCATCGATGAGACGAAGAACCGTATCGCCAGCCTCAAGCGCGAAATCAAAATGATTAGGAGCTTGGTCTACGACCCGCTGCGCTATGCGAACTTGCTGCAAGAAGTTGCCATTCTGCTGCCTGAGAACGTTTGGTTAGGTAGCCTTTCCATCGACCCCAACGGCAACAAGGTATCGATTGCTGGGAACGCCGCCGAGACGAACGACCGACTACCACTCGCGACCATCGCCGAGTTAATGCGGAACTTCAACGACTCTGCTTACTTTACGACAGCCACCCTGTCAGGAACCGCGGAAACCTTCGTCGAGCCTGGCCGCACCCGCGCGTTTACATTCACGCTCGACATCAATTACGACCCGGAGAAAGCTGCGACTTTGCCTCCTACCGGAATGGGACAAGGCTCGGTCCCCACCGCAGAACCTGACAAGGTAGCCCCGGTGAGCGAGCCCGACTCGGAAATGCCTTCAACATCCGAAACCCCCGCTGCGGCCACAGCCACACCGGCGCCCTAGAGGAAGAGAGGAACAACCCCAATGAATACACCAATGAAAATAGCCGTGGCCGGCCTTATCATTGTCCTGATGGCGGTCGGTTTCTATGTGGTCAGCTGGTCTGACAAGTACAAAGAAATCGAAAGCCTTGAGACTCAACATCAAGAGCGAATCGCTCAAAAAGAGCGTCTGGAGGCTGACGTCGCGCAGCTTCCTAAGTTTCGTGAAGAAGCCGCCGTTCTAGAGAAAGAACTTCTGAGCCTGGTTCAGTCCAAGTTCACCAAGGAAGAGCCTGAACTCTTCGTGGCCAACTACATCGCTGAAATCGAGCGTTTGGTCGGAGCTCAGGCAGAGATCACCGGTGACGACGAATTCTCAATTCTCTCAATCACTCCAGGTGGTGCAGCAGTTACCGAAGTGGCCAACAAAGAGGGCGGAGAAGGCGCCGAAGCCACTGGAGAGGCCGCAGCGGCCGCTCCAGTGGCCGAGGAGTCTCAAACGCTCCAAGGATTTCCCACTCGCGTCTTCGACATGACGATGACCGGCCGATACTCCACTTTGGTAGATTTCCTCTACCAGCTAGGCGATCTCAAACTGGACCGTCTCGTGACTATCAACAGAATCAGCCTCAACCCCGCACGTGGGGAAGATACCAACAGTCCTGTCCTGAGTATCACCATTCCCATCACGGCCTACTTGCGACAAGGTTCTAATTAGACCTCATCGCGAAACGGCTACCGGAAGGGTCCCTATTTGGGGCCCTTTTTTTTTGTATTCCGTGGGTCATCTCGCGCGCTTTACAGCCCTTGTCAAAGGTGTTATGCTGCCCCAGATTCGCGAGCGAACCAGACGGGGCCCTCCAACCCCCCTCGTTGGCTCGCGAAAGAATAAGTAAGGGTTCCACGAGCCCTCTTGGAGGAAGAATGGTAAAAACAGAAGTCATAGAAGAGCATCGCCTTCATGACAAAGATTCCGGTTCGGCCGACGTGCAGATCGCAATTCTGACCGGACGAATCAATCATCTCACCGAACATCTCAAAGTCCACGCGAAAGATCACCATTCGCGACGAGGCCTTCTCATGATGGTCGGCCAGAGACGACGTCTTCTTAAGTATCTGAAGAAGAATCACCTCAAGCGCTACCGAGACTTGATTGCAAAACTCGGAATACGGCGCTGAATTCCACACTTCGCAAAGATCGCCATGGGTCCACGCTCAAGACTCTCCCACGCTAAACGCGGGCGGGTCCCAGGCATGGGCCTTTTTTGTATGTCGTCCTCTTAGCCAACGGTAGCCTTTCGCTCTAGGAGCGAAATATGGCACCTATCAACCCCATCATTTGTCGCCAGACGATCGTGTCGTGAGACCGGTCGATGGGGTTGAGGGCAAAGTTGTCGACGGAGCGGTCTCATAGGTTGAAAAGTAAGAGAGAAAAACATGAGTAAAACAGCGACAATAGAAAAAACCGAAAAGGTTGTCGTCGAACGAGAAATCGGCGGGACCATGCTCCGAATGGAGACTGGTGAACTTGCAAAGCAAGCCGGAGGGGCCGTTCTCCTGACTTACGGAGAAACGATGGTCCTGGTCACCGCGACCGCCAACGCCGAACCTCGCCCTGGAGCGAGTTTCTTCCCCTTGACAGTCGACTACGACGAAAAAATGTATGCCGCCGGAAAAATCCCCGGTGGCTGGATCAAGCGTGAAGGTCGTCCCCCCGAGCGAGCGACACTGACCTGTCGCTTGATCGACCGTCCGATCCGTCCACTTTTTCCGGAAGGCTTCCGCAACGACGTTCATGTCGTGGGAATGGTTCTTTCCGTAGATGAACACAACGATCCCGATGTCATCGCCCTGACTGGTGCCGGCGCGGCACTTTCCATTTCTGAGATTCCTTTTGAGGGTCCTTTGGCCGGAGTTCGGGTCGGTTATGTTGATGGAGAATTTTTGATCAATCCGACCCAAGCGGAGTTGGAAACAAGCCAACTCGACCTGGTTGTCGCTGGAACCCGCGACAACATCATGATGGTCGAATGCGGTGCCCTCGAGGTCACAGAAGAACTCCTTCTCGACGCCTTCGAAGAAGCCCATCAAGCCATCCGCACCATCATCTCCATGATCGACGAGTTGGTCGAGAAAGTCGGTAAACCTAAGGCCGAGTTTCCTTTGCTTTCACCCGACAGTCGGCTCACCGAACTGATGGACGAGCATCTCTCAATGGATATGGCCAAAGCTATCCGTATGATGGACAAAACGAAACGAAATAAAGCTTTCGGCGCCATCACTCGCGAGTCGTTCGGCGCCCTGGTGGCGAAGCTCAAGATCAAAGAGAAGGACGAAATCCTCGCTTTGATCGCCGACAAGGACAAACCCGACTTTAACGACATCTTCAAAGATCTGAAGGGCCGCGAGATGGTCAACATGATCCTCGACGACGGCATCCGGGTCGATGGTCGAACCCCGACCGAAATCCGCGACCTCAGTTCAAAAGTCGGGATGATTCCCCGAACCCACGGGTCCGGTCTTTTCACCCGTGGACAGACACAGGTTCTTTCCCTACTCACCTTGGGAACGCTGTCCGAAGAGCAGTCGTTTGACAACATCATTGGCGAAACGTCACGCCGCTACATCCACCAGTACAACTTCCCGCCTTTCTCAGTTGGTGAAGCGCGCTTCATGAGAGGTCCCGGCCGACGTGAAATTGGTCACGGAGCTTTGGCCGAACGCGCCCTTTTACCCGTCATCCCCGATGAACAAGAATTCCCTTACACCATCAGAGTGGTGAGTGAGTGCTTGGAATCGAACGGATCCACTTCCATGGCCTCAACCTGTGGCAGCACACTTGCTTTGATGGACGCCGGCGTTCCCATTAAAGCTCCCGTTGGTGGTATCGCCATGGGTCTCGTGGCGCGCGATGACGATTTCGCAGTTTTGACCGACATTCAGGGTCTCGAAGACCATCTCGGGGGAATGGATTTCAAAGTCACCGGAACGCGTGACGGTGTCACCGCGCTCCAGATGGACATCAAGCTCAAGGGCATCACCATGGAGATCATGCGCCAAGCCCTCGAGCAAGCCAAGGAAGCGCGACTGACCATCATCGACGTCATCGAAGAGTGCATCGCATCTCCTCGCGAGAAGATGTCGCCTTACGCACCTCGCATCACTTCCATCACCATCGACCCTGACAAAATCAAAGAGATCATCGGCCCGGGCGGTAAGAACATTAACCGTATCATCGCTGAAACCGGTGTTAAGATCGATATCGAAAATGACGGACGCATTTTTATCGCGGCCATCAACTCCGATGCCGTCGACCAAGCCATCAAGATGGTCGAAGACCAACTTCGCGATGTAGAAGTAGGCGAACAGTATAAAGGCAAAGTCATGCGCCTTATGAACTTTGGCGCTTTCGTGGAGATTCTACCCGGCAAAGAAGGCTTGCTCCATATCTCCAAAATCAAACCGTTCCGCGTCGAGCGAGTCGAAGACGTTATCAACGTTGGCGACGAAGTCGAAGTCAAGGTGGAAGAAGTCGACTCCATGGGTCGTATCAATCTCACCCGACGAGGCCTCTTTTCTGAAGAAGAAATGGCTGACGCAGAAAGTCGCGGCGGCAGCAGCGGAGGCGGCGACCGCGAAGGTGGCGGCGGAGACCGTGGCCGCAGTAGCGGTGGCGACCGAGATCGTAGTGGCGGCGGAGAACGTAGCCGCAGCGGCGGCGGAGAACGTAGCGGCGGCGGAGAACGCAGCGGCGGCGGAGAACGCGCACCGCGCGCTCCTCGCTCGGAGAGCGGCACCTCCAACGGAGACCGAGCCCCGCGTCGAGAAGCACCCAAAAGTGACAGCGGCGACGGCGATGCACCGCGTCGTCGCGCGCTACGCCAGCGACGTCCTCGTGAAGCCAAAGACGACTAGAACCTAAAAATTCCCGTCTGACCCAGAAGACCGACCTCGGCGCCGCGCCTAGGTCGGTCTTTTTTTTATCCTTCGAACGGAGCGCTACCTCTATCGTCGCAAACCGTCCAAGACGGAATGAGAGTCGAAGGTAAGGAAAGCAGGAATATCTAAGCGCTCACGCTAGATCTCTAAGTGGAATCCCCCTCGACGCCTCAGCCCCTCGACCTTCGAACACTGGTACAAAAGTTTTTCGAGGAAGAACTTTCTCCCTTGCCGGGATTTGAAGCCAGAAGGTCACAATTAGACATGGCCGAGGCAGTGGCGTCTGCCATCCAATCACGGCAGAGACTCGCCATCGAAGCGGAAACTGGCACCGGCAAGTCGATGGCCTATCTTGTGCCGCTACTGCTGAGAGAATCCGTCGAAGGACGCCCCGCGGTCATCGCCACCAAAACCCTTCAACTTCAACATCAATTGATGACGAAGGAATTCCCACTCCTTCAAGAGAGACTGGCGTCACCCCGCAAGGTTGTACAAGCACGAGGTTGGTCCAACTATCTTTGCCTGCGCAAAGTCGAAGAGCCTTCGGAGGACCTGACTCGAGAACTGGGACCCGATCTTTCTAGGCTCAAAAGTCTCGCCGACCGTCACCAGGGGAATATCCATCGGCAGTCCGTGGACATCTCTCCCAAGATCTGGAATCGAGTTCAGGCCGATCCTTTAGACTGTGAAAAGCAACAGTGCCCCTATTTCTCTCGATGCGGACTGTTCGCCGAACGCAAGGAGTTGGAAAGCGCTGATATCATCTTAACCAATCACGCTTTCTTACTTTCCGACTTGCGTCTCCGACGTGAGGGAGGAAGCTTGCTGCCGGCGAGCGATGTTCTCGTCCTTGATGAGGCGCACCGACTCGATGAGGCCGCCACCGATCATCTTACGGTCAAAGTGGACCGGGACCGCTTCATGTCTGTTCTCAACGCTCCGCTGCAGGGCAGACTCGACGCCCTGAGATTTCTTCTCTTGTCGCACCTCCCCGAATCCGAGATGATGGATTTCATCGCCAGATTTGACCGCTCCGTCACTATGGAACTGGCAACCCTTGCAACCCTAGCGTCCGAGCTGCTCCAAGAAATAGGGTTCATGAGAGAAAGTTTGGCGGCTCAACAGTTTTGTTCCTTAGACGTTCTTCTGACTGGAGTCGGTGAGCGGAGCGCGAACGTCGCGTCGGAACTCGCCTTCGCCCTCGAACAGATGGTGAGCGAGATCAGCGATCTTTGCCGCGATTATGAAAGTATTACGCCGATGAACGCGCCGCCCGACCTGGACAGGCTCTCCCGGAATCTTCGCAGCTTGGCCAGCGAACTAGAGTTTCTCCTCAAAGCAGAGCACCCGGACTGGGTCTTCTTATGCGATCTGGAGGCTCCCGCCCTTCTAGCCCGTCCAGTGGACAATTCCCAAGCCTTAAACGCAGAACTCTTTGACCACTTCCCAACGACTATTGTCACCTCGGCCAGCCTCAGAGTCCACAACTCCTTCGACTTTTTTCTGGCCCGAACTGGTTTTGGCTCGGAACGGACCCAGGAATTAGTTCTCCCTTCGCCCTTTGACCATTCCCAATCCGTTTTTGTTGGCCTGGCACGAGGAGGGGTCGAACCGTCTGATCCCACGTTCCCCAGCAGCCTCCGGGAACCGCTCGAATCCCTGGTCGTCGGATTGGAGGGACGAACCTTCCTCCTTACGACCAGTCACCGGAGAGTGAAGGAGTACGCTCAACTCCTGAGAGATCCCTTAGCATACCACGGCATCGAACTTTTAGTTCAGGGGAGCGCTCCTCCAGCCCAACTTTTGAAAAGGTTCGCTTCTCCAGGGCAACATCTCTTGATCGGCGTCGACACATTCTGGGAAGGAGTCGATATTCCGGGCGAACGCCTTTCCTGCGTGGTTCTTACACGTCTACCCTTTCCGGTCCCAAGCGACCCTCTCTTCGCGGCTCGTTGTCGCCGAATCGAAGAACTTGGAGGACGTCCTTTTGACGAACTCAGCCTTCCCCTGACCGCGCTCAAACTCAAGCAAGGCTTCGGTCGCCTTCTCCGACACTCAGAAGATAAGGGAATCTTTTTGATCTTGGATCCCAGAATATGCGACAAATGGTACGGCAAGAAACTCCAACGTCAACTCCCCTGCGAACTGGCCGTCAAAGAGTCCGCCGCGGCGCTGGTGGAAAGCGCGCTAGCTTGGGCCGAACGACATCTATTTCGCAACGTATAACAAACAGAGCGGTTGACTCTAGAATACCGAGAAAGTGATGGACCTTTGACCCGATCGACTCAAAACAAAAAATCTCTCAGCCGGTCTCTCCTGCTGGTGATCCTTGCGGGGTTCTGCCTCCAATCTCAGCCCTCTTCTGCTCAAAGCCTGACCCTCAACCAGGTGACTCATCAGATTGAGAAAGCCCGCGATGCGGTGACCGATCTCCAGGCCGACGCGGATTTCGGCTTTCAAGTCATTATGGGTATCATTCCTTACCGAGATACACTCCACGGAACATACTTTTTCAAGAAGCCAGACAAGCATCGTCTCGATTTTCCGGACGCACCTTCGTACCTCAAGAGTTTGCCGAGCATGTTCAGTTGGAAACTGCCAAGTCTCGAAAAATATGAGGCCAAGGTGATCGGCCCGTTGGCTGAAGGCGACACCCACTTCTACTCACTCGTTTTCACGCCAAAAAACCTTGACTCCAAAACGCACTCCATCAATACTCGCGTCGACTCTTCCAACTGGAGAATCACTCGGCAAGACACCTACTATAAGGACGGAGGCAGCGTACTGCTTCGCTTCGCATACCTGGAAAAGGACGGGGTCAGCCTTCTGGAGAGCGTACTGGGAGACGTCACCCTTCGAGATTTCAAACTCTCAGGTCAAGCCCAACTCCGTTTCAGCGGTCATCAACTCAATCGAGGTCTTGCAGACTCCATTTTCGAAGGCTCCTAGGGGGCTTCGATTGCTAAGGGAGTTTTTTCCAGGATGTCATAACGAAATCTCCGGCCCCGTTGATCGACTTGAGATAGCGTGAATCGTGTTTTAACTCGGCTCCTCGCACAATGATCCCGCCGGTTCCACCACACAGTAGAGCGCCGTGAATTGTCAGTGGATTGCCATCCTGGGACAGGATCGAGATGGAATTCTCCGCTATCATGAGCCCGAAGAAGTTTCCTCCACCCTTTAAGACGATGTCTCTGGCGTATACAACGAACCCTTGGTCCTCAGCGTTGATGGTGGCATTTCCCAGGATCAGCTTTCCGTCGACAATCAAGGTTGCTCCGGCACCGCTGATCTCGATCCCCTTACCATCCTCGTCTCCCGCGCCCGCAGGCTCAAAGGCTGTCGCCCCTAAGTCCAAGTCGCCTTCGACGTGCAACACGACGTCTTGGAGCTTCATGCCGGCAAGCACCTCGTGAACATAGAGTCCGGGCGGGCTTCCCGACGGTCCGGGCACCTTGTTGTATACCACTTGACGATTCGAAACCGAGCCGTGGATGACAAAGTGCGTTCCACCATCTCCCGGGGTAAGCGTCGTGGAATTCTCGTTGGGCGTCAAGACCAGATCCTTGTCAAGTAAGAAGGGAGGGTCGCCCGCCTCGTTCTCGTCGAAAGCGACATCAAGCGGGTTCAACTGGTAGGCCGTCAGCAGTTCTGGGGCGGGATGCGGGAGATTCAAGGGAGTGAAATCAGCGCTTTCAAAGGTCGAAGCAGGCGCGCCTTGCCCCTCGGTGATCTCGGCCAAGGGATCCAACGCCAGACCGCGGCGAATGTGTGTGGACCCAAGCATGAAGTTGTCGCGCCCAGGAAGTTCATCTGGTACTCCCTGGCCGTTCCGCCAGACAGCCGGAACTAGGAAGGGCTCAAGTTCCAGGTCCAAGTCATGTTCGTACAAGAAATCACCGTCAAGGGTATTACCGATATCGTGAAATTGTGGAGGTCCGGGGGAAAATGTGGGGTCGTCCTCCGACTCTCCGAGATCGTGGGGTACGCGTCCGTTGTCGTAAAAATAGAATTTCTCAGTATCCGTCGACGAGGCGTGGATGTTGGTCGGTGTTTGTGGCGCGTTGTATCCGACGGGCATTCCGATGATTAAAGGATAGTCAGGCTTCCTCTGAGGTTGGTAGCCGGCCCTAGCCTCAAGGTTGGCTAGGAGATCCGACGGATTTTTCAGCAGCCCCAAACCGTATCCCGTGACCTGAGTCCCTCCGTTGGCCTCGTTGCCGTGCCACGAGGTGTAAACATCGCCCTTGACGGTGGTAGGACTCGGGAAACTCAAAGTCGGCTGATGTTTCGGCTGACCCATCAGCGTGATAGGACCCAAGGTGGTGTACAGTGCGTAAGGCCAGACACGCTTCAGCCCGGCGCGGTATCTCTCACTTGAGGAAGGCCCGGCGACATTGAGAATAACGTCTAAAGAATAAGGCGGAACTCGCGGCACATCATCACTATCCGGCCAGCCTGTCCTGGGCGCATCGCCCACTAAATTGTCGCTGGAGAATCCGACCTCCCCGCCGAAATGAATGGAAACTGTGTAGTCACCCTCCCGCACCTCAAGTCCCGCGGGGAAAAGGTCCGCGACACTTGTTGCTTCCGGTTTCAAGGGATTCAAGGTGCCCTCGGTGTCGGCCTTGTAAAGCTTGGCCACCAAGGTCGCCAACGCGCTGCGGGCCGCCATTTCTGAGCGTATCCCCTCGAGTTGGCGCCGGTTGAATTGCAGCGACAAGGTCGATAGACTCCCCATCGCCAGTCCAATCACTAGGATGGCAGCGACTAGGGCCAGGACAGATGGTAGGGCGGCTCCACGCTCTTTCATCCTAGAACTATAGCAGAAAGTTTCCATGAAGACATGGTTGAAGTTCGGTGAGATGGGGTATCGGTAGCTGTGAATCGGACCTACGGTAGCATCGTTGCGCCACTCATCAACGAACCGTCTCGTTGGACCTATGTGAGAGATTGGGTGTCTCCCTCTCTGGTACGCTTGAACTCGCCCCGCAAAGCCGCAGGACGAGGCGTAACCATAGCGATCCTCGATGCGGGTTTTTATCCGCATCCCGACCTTCTTTTTCCGACCTGCCGTATTTTGGCCCATCACGACCTGACCCTCGACCAAGAGCCCCTCGACGGGCGGACCGACATCGGAAACTGGCACGGAACCATGACCTCGGTGATCGCAGCCGGAAACGGATTTCTGAGCCAAGGGCTCTACCGCGGTCCTGCCTATCGTTCGGACCTCGTCCTTCTTAAGGTGGGGGAAGCGTTCTCTATTCGCCCTCACAACATCGCTAAGGCATTACGCTGGGTCCTTGAAAACAAGGATGAACTCAATATCCGAGTAGTCAACATCTCCCTCGGAGTCGGCGAAGAAAACCGCAAAAGCGAAGACTCACTGGTGGACACCTGGATCAAGCGTTGTACGGAAGCCGGCCTGTGCGTGGTAGTGGCCGCCGGAAATAGTGGAGGCGAGGTGGGTAGTCCGGCAAAGTGCAAGGAGGCCATCACGGTCGGCGGATATTTCGACCACTGCGACGAGATGTTCCACTCCGACTTTGGCTTCACTCCCGACCGTATCCTCAAACCCGACCTTATCGCCCCTTCGGCCCTGGTAGCCTCTCCCATCTTGCCTGGAACCCCACAGCAAAAAAGAGCCGCCGCCATCGCCTTCCTTCTAGCTCATCCTGAACTCGACGATGAAGCCTTGGTCGCTCAAGCGCAACTTCCCGACTCCTATTTGAAATCGAGCCCCGAAGATCGCGTGAATGAGTTGCTGGGACAAGCCGCTGGGCAAAAAGTCGTAGGGACCTACTATGAGCACGCCGACGGGACATCCGTGGCGGCCCCCCTGGTGTCAGGCACCATCGCTCAGCTTCTGGAACTTCGCCCCGAACTGACCCCAGCGGAAGTCCGTCGTATCTTGCTGCAAACCAGCCGACGTCTCCCTAATGCCTCTCGAGAGCGCCAGGGACGCGGGGTTCTGCGCGCCTACGAGGCCTATGACGTGGCCGCCGACGAGAACCATCAAGTCTTGAACACGGTTCTAGGCCCGAGTCGGGAAGCCGACACCCTCATTTTCCGCCTATATCATACGGGGGCGAAAAAGGTGGAGATTGCCGGAGACTTTACGCAATGGAAGCCGCATCTGATGATCGACAACGGAAAAGGCGTGTGGTCCCATAGTATCGATCTCCCTATGGCGGATGCCGAAAAGCGGGCCTACAAGTTTCTCTACGACGGCGCAACCTGGGAGGAAGACCGCCACAATCCCTACTGCGAACCAGACGGAATGGGCGGCTTAAATTCTCTCGTCGACCGCGAAATGTTACTCATCAGAGCAGGCGCCAACGACTGAAAGCTTCCCACGCGTTAGGTTCTAGATTCTCATCCCACCAATGGTCTGCTCGGTGCCACGCGACATAAAGGAAAACTGTTCCGAGGTTGATCGCGTGATGACCACTTTGTCTACCGATGTTGCCATACTTCGATCCACCTTCGCGGTTATCGTATGGCCATCCCGTATGGCGAATCGCACGCGTCCGACAACTGTGTAAGTCTGTGACGTCCCTTGCTCGCCTCCAAATTGACCGAAGCCGCTCACCGCGACATCCGCGTACTCTTGGCCGCCCTCATCCCCGAAGTCGTCCACCCGGCAGACGTAAGTCACCGGTCTCGCCTCATAGCTCTTGATCTGCCCATCTAGCCCGGAAATGGGAACGAGTTCCTGGCGGGTACGCTCCCATTCTTCGCCTTTCTTGACGGGCTCTTCGGTGAAAATCAACAGATGGGGCGAAGGCAAAGAGCCGTGTTGACCGGACAACATACCGTAACGGTCGACCGTTTCATTGAGGAATTCGGTCGTGGGGTCCTCGTTCCCGACGTAGGGAAGAGGCTCGCCCTTGGCGGTCCTGCTTGCTTGGGTTACCTGAGTCTTCACCGGCGCACTGTAGTCCGGCATCACGTCCGTAGTTCTTAGTTCCAGGATCCACTCTTCCTCGTAGGAGTCGTGTTGAGCCTTAGTCTTCTTCCCAACCATCCGGGCCAAGGCGCCGGCCGGCCTTTCGATTTTGACCTCCACGGTACGCTTCACAGCGAAGCTGGCGATCCGATCCCTTTGGTGGCGATATTCAATATACTTGGGTCGTTCGATCACGCTTTCAAGTCCCTATCCTGTGCTGTGCCTGGGTTAAAAGCATAACTTCGAACATCCATCACATATCCCTGGTCAAAGGGTTAAGCTGCCCCTTGCAGGTCGTGAGACACGCGTTGACCGGCCCGGGTCAGTCGCCAGCCTCTGGCTCGTCGATGAAACCGGGCCGTCAGTCCCTGCCGTTCAAGGCTTTCTAAGTGTGCGTGGACACTCGACGGCGATCGCAACTCCATCGCGTCCATCAGTTCCCGCACGGACGGAGCATAGGAGTTCTCAACCCAAAGCCGTCTCAACTCCAGCAAGACGCGCAGACGGCGAGGGGTCATATCCTTGGCTCTCGGACGGTATTTCATTCGGGGCTCTTCGGTTCGAAAATTCATGGTCATACTCCTTAGTGGTTGGCCCGTGAGGGGCTCCTTTTATACTAGACGGACCATTTGACAGCCAAGTTACATCCTGGTGAATAGACTGTTTCCGGGAGATGTCCGGGTTGTGAACAACTCCCAACGTCAGGGAGCCTTAGGTTTGCTGTTAGCTTCTTAGAAGCTGTGCGCTCAGACGATCCCATAGGAGTCCGGCCAAGAGGCGCTTATCCGCGGGGCCCAAAACTTCGGGCTCTCGACCCTGGCGACAGAGCAGGTACCGGTTGTTCGGAGCCTCAAACCCTTGACCGTTGAGCACGGAGTTTCCCACCACCCAATCGGCGCGGTCTTCCTCCAGGTATCGGGAAGCCTCACAGATCAAGCCTTCATCGTTGTCTTGGGTAGAGGCCTTGAAAGCCACCAATACCGTGGACGGCGCGCGCCTTCGAATCTCATCGAGAATCTTTGGAGTGGGGTGAAGCTGGAGCTCAAAGGCTCCATCGGATGTGGGGCGCTTAAAAGCGGCTTGGGAGTCCGGGCGAAAATCGCAAACCGCCGCGACAGCCAATGCGATGTCGATAGGCCTTCCAGACAAAAGATCGACGACCGCATCGAGCATCTCAGACCCGGTTTCCACTCGGCGAACTTCAATCCACGGACTGGGCTGCACGGTGCCGGGACCGTAGACGAGCGTGACTTCTGCCCCTCTCCGGAATGCTTCAGCCGCTAAAAGGCATGCCGAAAGCCCGGACGACGGGTTGGTAAGGCAACGAGCCGGGTCTATGTACTCTCGGGTAGGTCCTCCAGTCAACAGGACGCGTTTCCCCTTAAGGTCAGACGGCCCCAGACGACGTAACACCCGGGCGATGATCTCAGTAACGTCCATCATCTTCGCCTTACCCTCACTCCTAGTCGGCGCCAGGAGTTCGACTCCAAGGTCGTCTAGGGCTGCGAGGTTGCGTACCACGGCGGGGTTATCGAACATGGGTTCGTGCATACCGGGACAACAAAAAATCGGCATCTTGCGTCCAATAGCCGTGGTCGCCGCCGTGGTGACCGCGTTATCATCGATGCCGTGCACCAGTTTCGCGAGCGTGTTGGCCGTGGTGGGCGCGAGTAACAAAAGATCTGCTCGACCTTGAGTGCCGAAGAATTCCAAATGTTCACAGCGCCCGGTCAATCGAGAGACCACCGGACTTCCCGTGCACCATTCCAAACTGGTAACGGAGACCAATTCCGTAGCCGCCGGGGTAAGAAAAAACTGTACCCTCGCGCCGTGTCGCATCAGCCCTCTGGCCAGGCGATGAATCTCCAAAACCGCTACGCTCCCCGAGGCGGCGATGGCGATGGTTTTTCCCCTCAAATGATTCGACTCGGTCCCTTCGATGTCTCGAAGGTGTTCCCAGCCTTGATCTCGCTGTACTTTCATCGAGTTCACAGTTTGTCGTTGGAACAGCGCATCCTGGGGCACCAGGAGAAAAGACAGGTCGACGAGGTTGGGAACCGAGAAGGTTCCGATGGGTCAGCCCACAAAGGTAAGTCGCGCAAGGTTAAATTGTAGGTCTTATTCGACCACCGTTCGTCAAGAGATTTGCAATTTGTTAACGAAAGGGATCCCTAATGGCGACTCGAAAAGCCTTGCCCGAGGAAAAGGAGCGACGTTGACATGGCACTGAGTTTTTTGTTTGGAAAGGGGAAGCCCAGTTTTAAGCTGGCTGCTCACCAGACGGTCGAAATCGAATTCGAAGATGTCGAAGGCGACTTTCAGAGCTATTTTGTCGAAGTCCTCGAGGTCGCGAAAAAGCGGCTGACATTGGCCACGCCGGGAAACGATATGAGTCCGGTGCACATTGGTACAGGACTTCCTATTACGATTTCTTATTTCGATGTCAGCAAGAATACCTACTTTTCCTATCGCGGGCAAGTTCGAGATTCTCGAGACCAAGAATTTGACGTGGACATTCCGCAGGCTAAAGACACAACGTCTGTGGAGATCCCGCCACGTGACGACAGCTTTCGCGTCGATGTTGCGATTCCAGTTAAGTTTCAGGCACACCGCTCGGTCCACTCCCAGGTCGCCAACACCCACGCGATCACACCTCACAGCCTTTATCTGAAGACCAATCTCGCCATACCACCGGAGACTTCGCTGCGTGTCGTGCTGGAAGTGCCCAACGCCCAGCACATCGATATCAACGCCCGGGCCAAAGGCAGCGAGAAAGATCCAGAGGACAACCGGAAGCACATTTCGGAAGTTCAGTTCGAAGAAACGAACCCTGACGAACTGGATACCATCCTCAGCTACGCCGTGTATTACCAAGAGCGCCAAAAACGTATCGAGACTCGAGGCGAAGCCTAGGCCATCCTAAGGTCCCGACATAGGGTCAAGGGACTCTTGAAGAAAGCTCTCCATCGTCGATGGAGAGCTTTCTTTCGTTTTGCTACTGGTTCGGTGTCGCCGTGGATCCAGGTGCGACCGCTTGAGGAGCAACGGCCCCCATGCCTTGATGAAAATTCGGGCGCCAGAAGCGGACACCTTGATAGGTGGTCGTCCTAGCCACCGGAAGGTTCGGCTGGCGTACTAATATGCGCTGTTCAAACCGGTACTCTCCGCCCGAAACCCGCCCGGTTTCGGGATCCAAGAGGCAGAAACCCTTAAACGTCCCATTCACATCGAACTTCGGATCTTGACCGCTGGCCGGTGACAGCGTCCCCAAAACTTGGATATTGGCGTAGATCCCATAATTCGTATTCTGAAAGTTCTCCAGTCGATAGAGTAACTGACAGTTCACGTTGATAGGATCTCCCCCCATCGGATTCTTTTCCTGATAAGAGAACTGGTCGTTCCAACTCGCCCGCCCTGCTTTTTGGAACCCACTGGGAAGCTTGGGCCACATCATAACAACAAACGGGGTCCAGACGTCGGACTCCGCCAACTCCGATTGCTCCGGCACCGTGATCTGAAGCGGAGCCGGTAGGTCCCTTTCAAAAATTTGGGTTCGTGCTTGTAGCTTGTTGAGCCGCGCCTGTTTCCAAGCCCATCCCTCCGACTGCATTTCTTCTACTTTATAGAGTACAGAGGCGCTCTCGGCTTGAGGCTGTACCTCCTCTGACAGGATCATCAGGAGCGCGAAGGTATCTTGCACCGACGGCTCGTCACTGAGATTCTCTTCGGAGATCAGTTCGGTGCCCGTGTCGAGGCTCACCTGGATGGTGACAGGATCTCTTCCCGCCAACTTCGCCAGGGGCCGAGACAACTGGACGCCGATATGTGGGTACCGGAACGTAGGGTCGGCGAGAACAAATAATCCTACGAGAAGTAAGCCAGCTACAACCACTATGGCGAAAATACGACGCACGTGCCTTGCTTAGGTTTCTCCCATGGCGGCTCCTGCGTTAAAAGGCAACCTCCTGCCCTGGTACTAAATGTTAACCGTTTTGCAACATAGGGTTACAAGTTTTACAAGTCTTTAACATGATATCGCTTCATGAAACAACTCCGGCTCGGTATAGTGAGATCCAGGAGACACTATGAGTAGCGATATCAATGGAATAGGCGGACGACCTTATCAACTGCGCGACAGTCAATCGTTCAGCCCCCGTCCGAACGTAGGGCCCACGGCTAACAGTGGTGCCCAAACGCAAGACACCTCCGCTTCCGACGCGCGTCCCGTAGAAGGTTTTGCTCCCACCGCGGCGATGGGCGAGTCCCCCCAGGAGCGTCAGGCCGGAGAAGCTCAAGCCGATCAGATCTTTTCGGCTTGGGACAGTTCTCAAGCCCCAACCGTGAGCGCTGGGCGCTGGGATATTCAAGGGGCCGAGAACACGACTGTTCATCAAGTCCATGGCTCATCCGGCGGACAATACGTTGGGGGCGCCGCGCCAGAATCCGGGTTCAGCGGCGGAACCGTCTATAGCTCCAGGAGACCCACCTAAGGACAAAGTAGGGGAGGCTGCAAGGCCTAACCGAAAGGGCTTCTAGCAGGACCTCACTCCGACTGTCATAAAACAGCCCGCCAACGTCATGTGGACATTGGTCGGCTTTTTTTATTTCACTCTGCTCGCGTTCTTTTCCGGGACCCTACTCAGACGCCTCGCAGGCGAACGAGACCCTTGGCTGCTCGGTTTTGCCTCGATCGGTTTAGCCGGAGTCCTCTTGATCCTTGGAGGAGCCCTGCTCCTTCCCTGGCTCTCCCCTATCGCCAGCCTCTGTGTGCTCGGTTTGCTGAGCGCCCTAGGAACTTTCGTGGTTTGCCGCCGAGGGCCGTTCGCGCCGCTTGAGATCCGTCCAGAGAGCGTCTGGCTGACGGTGGCCGGCTTGCCCGGCGCCTTATTGACAGGCTTCTTCGCACTTTTCATCATGAGCGTGTCCTTCGGAGTGGACGACGGTTTCTTCGTCCACTCCTCCAACATGGGGATGATCCTCGCGGGGAAGTTTCCACCCACAAGCTTCTTAGGAGAACCGTGGCAGGGACACTATGGGAAAGACCTTCTGACCGCTCTTTTGGCACTCTGCTTTGAGGTAAACTTCTTGGAGATGGAATGGATCAGCACGTGCGTCATCCAGGTCCTCCATTTTTTCTTCCTGCTACACTGGATCCGGGTTGAAACCGGAAAAGCTCTTCCCGCTCTACTGGGCACCTACTTCGCCTTTTTTGGCAGCGCCTTCGGAAGCCACCTGGGACTGGCCGACACCATCGCCAACAACAACGCCGTCGCCTACTGGACGCTCACCCTTTGTAGCTATCTCCTGCTCCGCTGGTGGAAGATTCAGCAGCTTCCCGCTGCGATTCTAGCCGGATTCGTGCTGGGAGCCGACGCCCTCATCTACGAACTCCACTTTGGCCTCTTAGGCTTAACTCTCTTCAGTTTTTGCGTTTTCTCCAAGAAACGCTACCTTGGCTTCACGGTCTTGGTAACAACAGCTGTTTTTCTGGCCTGCGTGGAGGGCGGGGCGATCACTCACATCGCTCAGAGAGTCTTATCGGGACCAGCCGATTATCAGCGAGACGTCCGAAAATCCTGGCAGAGTCAGAACGTGGATCTGCATTTTCCCAAATCCGAGCCGTTCGTCCTTCGTCGAGACAACCTGCGCCCCAGCCGCTTTTTTGAAACCAAGCTTCGGCCTACGGGAGCAGACTTCACGCCGTCGCGAGACAGCGTCCCCTTGTGGAGCCCCAAGATTCTCGCCTGTTTCTGGTACCCCGTGTGGCTGGCTCCTTTGGTCCTGGTCGCTCTGGTCGTAGGGCGGAATCTTTTGGCTGGATGGTTTTTCTGCCTTGGAGTCTTCTCCGTGTTGACGCCTAGTCTGGTCAGTTTCGGATACTTTGAGGCGGAGACAGCCCGTTGGCTCTTCGGCGCGTCGGTCGGTTTCTCGGTCGCCTTCGCTTTAGTTGTCGCTCAGCTTTGTGAAAGCGCGAAGCCCAAAAAGTACTTCGCTTGGTTCTTTCTCGCGCTGACGCTCTGGTTCAACATCCCTGTCATCCCTTTGGAAACCAAAGAGATGCTGGCCGCTCTCCAAAACCCCGGCAACGCGCTTCGCGACGGTAGCCCCGGGATCATACCGAGCGGCAGCTTAGTTCCCAACCCCCGCGGCAGCCTGGCACACCATTACGGATTTGACGACGCTGACTGGCGAATCACCGAAGCGCTCAGGCAATTAGGTCTCACCCATCCGGACTTCTTGACCTCAAAATATCTCGTCAACTACCCCGATGAAGAACCGCCTCAAAACGGACTCCACGCCGAAGTCGCCTCAGGAGGAATGCTGAACATCGTCGGCCTTCAAACGGGTCTGTCCGGTCGCCTACCGGCGGGAATCGCCGGTGCACCCGAAAACCTACATTGCGCACCGCTCTTCAGCCAGACCCTTCAGTCCCGGAGCTTCTGGGCCGAACCCGAACTATGGAAGCTTCGAGACCTTGGTGTGCGCTGGCTGTTGGCGGACAGCTCTAGGCTCTCTCAGCAGACTCAGAAGGAGATCGCCCAACTCGAGGGGATTCGTCGAAAGTTTGAGGCCGAGGGTCTAGTCTTGTGGGAGGTTCCCGAAGCCGGAATGCCCACGGAGAATCTCTCGAACGTTGTGTCGTTGAGGGTCGAGCCCATCACCTCTGAGCGTCTTAAAGCTCGACAGCCCTACACGCTGAACGCCCGTCTCGAATCGAACGCCGCCGGGACCGCCGAGCTCGAATTTCGGTATCTCTCGGAGCCAGACGAGGAACCGAGCAATCCCGACGATCCTCTGCGAGACAGATTATCGGTATCGGCTACCGGAAGCCTGGACGAAGAAACCTTAAATCTCATCGGACCTTACTATCCGGGCACCTACCGGCTGGAATGGAGAAATCGAAGCGAAGACTCCTGGAGAACACTAGTCCAACTGAGGTTTCAATAGAGAGGCTGTGGCAGCCGCCTAGCTCTCTATTCCGTACCAGGCCATGATGGTGGAAGCGACGTTCTGCGCCACCGGCACCATAGTGCTGAGCACGTAGAACTCATCTGGAATATGGGGATTCCCTCCGCCGCCTGGACCATAGAGAATGGCGTCGGCCAGCGTCCCGTCGGGGCGCCGAAGGTTTCTCAAATCGCAGTGCCCAGTGACAGCGTTGTTCAAGAACTCCATCTCTCCCGGTCGCAACCGATTCACCGTATTCCGGACGGTGTGAACCAGACGATTCTCTCGATTAGAAAAAGGATCGATGCAGAGTGCGCCAACCTGGGTGGAAAGACGTCCGGTACAGGACACAGAGGCCAAGAGCGTCTCGACTTCCAGCAGCATCTCCGCTGCGGTGCTGGGCGGGGGATAGCCTATTTGAACTTCCAGAACAGCTTTTTCTGGCACCGACCCGGCCCAGACACCAGACTGAACCCGCCCCACATTCACGAAGTACGGCTCTTCGATGTTCAGCCACTGAGGAACCTTGCGGTTCAACTGCTCAACCTTGGACCGCAGGGCTTGGATCACTTCGAACACCCCGTCTACCGGATTAAATCCTCGCCGATGAATGCATGCCGCGGCGGGCGTCCCCTGAACTTCCACCGTCAACCAAAGTTGGCCCAAGTGGGAGTCGATACAACGAAACGGCCACGTGCCGTCGAGCACCATAGCGGCCTCGCAGTTGTATCCAGCCTCAGTGCAAGCCAGAGTCCCATTGCCAGAGTCTTCGTCTTCAATGACACTCTCGAGATAAAGGTTTCCCGGCAGGATGACACCACTGCGCCGCAACGAGTCCGCCACCAACATCATGAGTGCGATACCCGCCTTGTCGTCCACTGCTCCGCGACCGTAGAGGCGGCCGTCATCGATCACGGCCGCAAAAGGTGGATGTTTCCAGGAGCCTTCGTCCTCCACCGGCGTGGTGTCTACATGGGCATTGAGGATGAAATGCCGGTCGCCACGACCTGCGTAGACGCCCACTACGTTAGGGCGCTCGGAATAGTCTCGACCGGTATTTCGAAAAGGAGGAGCGTTCGATGCGTACACCTCGCGATCGAAGAGGTCGAGATCGCGTAGGGTCTGGGCCACCAAGCGCTGGCAGGCCCCTTCCGAACCCGTGAAGCTCGGGACGCGAATCAACCTTTGAAGGAGATCGACAAAATGGCCGGCCTGACATTCAATCTCTCGATGAACCCGGTCTTCCAGGGTCGCGGACGTCGCGATGGCTGGCACCATCAGGCCTGCTCCAATCTCCTCAAGATCTGGTTCGGACCAGATCCTGTGCGGGAGTCCCAGTTCTGGGGCGCATTTCTAAATCCTCCGAAGTAGGAAACCCTGGGGACGGTTCGAAGCCGCAGGCCATGTCACACCCCCGCGATGTCCACATGATTGTTGGTGGCGGGATCGCCGGATTGCTCAGCGCTCTTTTGACGCGACAAGCGTATCCTACAGCCGAAGTGCTGTTGATTGAGCAGGCCTCCAAGGTCGGAGGGCTGCTGGGAAAAGTCGAGACCTCTGGATACGGAACCTTCGACCTCGGCATGCACACGATGACGCAGACCGGCCTCCCCGAACTCGATGAATGGCTGTGGTCGTTGTTGCCTGAAGACGAGTGGCATGTCATGGCCGGGCAGGCTCGAGACATTTCGGGCGCCTTCTTTAACGGGCGCCTGCAACGCAACGCCCACTACCCGGACCTTCGTTCTTTTGGGAACGACGTCTATCGCCGTTGCGCCGGGGACTTCTTCGCTCATCTCCAAACAGAAGAGTCCAACATTTCCGGCTCGTTCAGCAATCTGGAAAGCTACAGCCTCGCTCGCTTCGGTCCAGAGATCACGAAGTTTGTCGTCGAGCCCATCGTGAGGAAGACTTACGGCGAGTCGGCTCGGAACATCGACCTACTGGCCGCCGTCTTACTGCGCCTTGATAGGGTCGTCATGTTTGACGAAACCATCTTTCGAGAACTCATGGGCTCCCCCACCCTTCGCGCGCGTCTCGGTTTTCCCGAACAGCGCCAATTAGACTTGAAGTTCTCCTCCGGACGTGGCAGCTTCTATCCCAAAGACTTCGGTATTCATCGAGTGATCGACGCCTTGGTGGACCGCTGCCGCGAACAAGGAGTGACGCTTCTCACTCAGACACAAGTGGAGAAGATCTGTTGGGATTCTGGAGGCATCACCAGTCTGACTTTGAGAGCGGGCGACGAGACGCAAACGCTTTCGCAGCCTGCGGCCCTTCACTGGACCGCCGGTCTGGTGCCTCTGGCGCGGCATCTGGACGCTCTCCCTCGAGAATTCCCCACGGACGCCCCCATGTCCACTGCGATTGTTAACTTTCTCTTCGACGACCCCACCGCAATTGGCGACCTGTATTATTTCTACTGCTTCGATGCACCCTACTCTGCTTATAGGGTGACCAACTTTAGCGCCTACTGTCCCGGAGCGCCTCGAGCTGGAGGCTACCCGATCTGCGTGGAACTACTCCTTCACCCGGGTCAGGATTTGACTCCCGAATTCTTGGAGGCTCAAGCCCTTCGTGAACTCCGAGCTTTTGGGGTCCTCGCCCCCAAGACCAAGGTCTTGTTCTCAGACGTCAAAGTCTTAGAACGAGGCTTTCCCAAGCCGACAATAAAAAACATGGCCTTTCAAACCGCCTGTCGGGACTCCGTGCGGGCTCTCCGTTTGAAGAACCTCGAGGTCCACGGAGTTCTCTCCAAGCCGGGACTCTTTTTTCAGACCGACGTGGTTCGAGATGTCTACGAAAAACTCGGAGCGCCGAATGTCCACACGCCCTAACCATAACACCCTTTCATTGGGCATTCTCGCCTTTTACTGGAGAATGACCCAGGCCCCAGCGTCCGCCAATCCCGTGCCCGACTTTCTTCCGTTTTCTTTCGGATTCGACGAAGCAACCCAACTGATCACCCAGGTTCGGGATCCGAAAATTCTCGACACCTTACGCCAAACATATCTTCTGGACAGCAACATCGGATACATGCAAGAAGGCCACGCCCTGGCGGACAAATACGGACTCGATTTTTTGGAGTTCGTGGCGCGGGCTCTAGAGGGTCGCGAGGCCAAGACCGTACTTGATGTCGGCTGCGGTGGATGCTACATACTAAAGGCCCTCAAAGAAAAAGGCTTCGCGGTCCACGGGATCGATCCAGGCCCTCTCACGGAGCGTCTAGGTGAGCGTTTGGGCATCCCGATCTCCATTGGGTTCTACCCATTCCCACACGGATTCGGAAAAATGGACCTCATCTTCAGTTCCGGAGTCCTTGAGCACGTCCCTGATCCCGTAGAGTTCTTACGCTCTCATCAGCGAGATCTGCAAAAAGATGGATGCATTATCGTCTCCACCCCGGACAATGAACCGAGCATCGCGCTGGGTGACATCTCTATGGTCCTGCATGAACACCTAAGCTATTTCGATCAAGAATCTTTGCGCCGCACGGTGGAAGCCGCGGGCTTTAGGGTTGTCAGCGAAGGAAAAGCTCGATACGGTCAATCGCTTTACTGTTGCGCCACACCGGCCGACGAACCCCGCATAGATGCCAGCAGTGAGGACCACTCATTCCGGCATTTCTCACAGCGCGTTCAGAGAGCCCTAAAGAGATTTGAGACGGTCTTGAGGCCACTGTTGAACGACCCCGAACAGAAGGTCGGTTTCTACGTCCCCTTACGAGCTTTACCCTATCTCTCGTTGATGGAAAAGTTTGAGAACGTGCGTTTTTTTGACGACGACAGCGGCACCCACAATCACTATTTCGACGGGTTCGACGTACCGGTAGAAAACTGGGAAGACTTCACCAAAAATCCGCCTGAAAATGTTGTCGTTATGTCCTTGCCGCACGCTGAAGTGATCAAAAAGAAAATTCTTGATAGGGTGGACAATGTAACCACTGTCTATACCTTGGCGGAGATACTCTCCGAGGACTAGTTCAGCAGCCGCGAGCATCTTCTCATTGGCAGAAGGCCCCCGCCTAGGAGACCATGGAAGAACGACTTCTCGTCGGGATCCGTCCGCCGATGCGTCCGTCCCAGTAGGTGACAGTTCCCTTGAGCTTGTCGGGTCGCTGTCCAAGGACGATCCAGCGAAACCAGAAGAACGTGATATCTCTTATGGCGATGAAGATCTGCTTGGGCTTAGTCCCGGCGCTCTCACCCTTTTGGCGCTTGAGAAAGGGGACTGGGAACTCTTTGTAGGTGGTTCCTTTCCACCAGGTTTTCAACAGGCATTCCGGATTGATGAACGAGCTTTCCGATTCGAGCTTCACTGACTGAATGAGCTGAGTGGGGTACACTGTGACATTCTGATAGTCGTGAAACGGAAGCTGAAAGAAGGTTCGTACCCAAAGATAGTTCATGATCGAAACCAGCCCCTTGTACGGGTTGTCCGAGCGACTGGTGAAGAGACCCCCCAAGGAGACGGTGTCTGGACGGACTCCCTGCAAAACGTCGTAATCGTCAAGCAGGTCCAGCAGTTCAGGCAACTTCGAGATATCGTAACACCAGTCCACGGGCTGCCAAAACAGATAATCTTTGGTGGCCAGCGTAATGGCAAGCTTCGCGTTATAGCCCGCCCCCTTATTCTCTTCGTTGCGAACCAGCCTCAGCCAAGGTCGCGTCTTCTGATGCTCTACGATGATGTCGTGGGTGGCGTCGCGACTGCCGTCATCGATCAAGATCAGCTCGAAGTCAGAGGTCATAGAGCGAAGAAAGTCCTCGGCCTTGGAGATATAGCCGGCGATATTGTCTTCTTCGTTGAGCGCCCACCCGAGCATCGAGAAACTGCGGCGTCTCGACGCCGTCTCCGGATGTTTATGGGTGTCTTCGGGCATCACTATCGACATGTCGTTTTCCTATCGGGGCTTCTGGAGATGCCACAGCATACAGGAACCAGCAATAGTCTTCAAGTTCTTGACCAAGGAGGTTGAAAGCCCCCAATAACTCGTCGCTCCAGTCCGTCATCTGAGCACTGGAGAGCGGTTTTAAGAAAGCTCCTCGAAGCTCTGTCACGAGAAAACCTGAGTTCCGCAAGAGTTCTCTAAGCTGGTAGCGATCATAGGATCTTTGGTTCCCCACTTCTTGGTCTCGCAGGTTCGCTTCTTCGGGGCGGGCCTCAAGACCCATCAGCGAACCGACACGTCGATGGAGCGATCGACTGTTAGGCACTGTGATCAAGAGGCGCCCGTCAGCCTTCAGCCAGCGACCGACTTTACTCAGGAAGCTCACCGGGTCCGCCAGATATCGAATCATGTCCCCCGCTACCACAGTGTCGTAAGTTTTCTCTGGTTCAAAATCTTGAAAGAGAGCGTGAAAAAATCGAACTCGACCATCATCGCGGTATTTCTTCTCACCGAAGGCGACGTGCCAACTCGCCCCCTCGACCACGTCCACATGAACGCCGGCCTGCAAAAGTCGGTCGGTAAATTCTCCGTCTACAAAACCTAACTCTAGGGCGTCAGGCCCTTTCAAGAATGGAAGGATCCGATCCATAACCAGCGCTTTGGTGCGATTGTCGATTCCCAACTGCTGTTCGCTATGGTAGTAGTGTCCCGCCGCGCGCTCAACGTCGTCAAAACTGTCCATGCTCAAACCGTTCCTTGGGAGAGTGCGAACTGCTCATCGAACGGTCCGTAAGGATCAATGCCGGGACGAAAGCCCAGAAGTGTTCGTGCCTGCTCAATGGAGTAAGTGTGAGAGCAAGCCAACTGAAGCGCCGAAAAGCGGGTCAAAGGGGGCTCACCAGAGAGCGACAACAGGCGGAAAATCCATTCCGACATCCAGCCGAGAGCGACCGCCGGCCGTAGTCCAAGAGATCTCTTCACCGGCGGCAGTCCCTTCCATTGCAAAATCTCATCGAGCCAGTCCCATAACTGGATAGGACGGCCGGAAGTGATGAGATAAGGCTTTCCCCAAGGGGTAAGGTCGTCGAGATGCCCCAAGACAGCTAGGTGAGCCCCAACGACATCATCGATATGTGTGACGTCGACCCAGTTCGATCCGTCACCGATTCTAACTAAGCGTCCCTTCTCGGCCGCTTCGAAGACCCGGGGAAGAAGATGAGGATCGCCCGGTCCGTAGATCAGATGAGGCCGAAGCGCCAGAGTGCGCATTCTCCCACTGTCGTGCGCCCCTAGCACGAGTTTCTCCGCCAGAATCTTGGTGAGACAATAAGGATTCATAGGAGCAGACGAATACGGCGCCGACTCGTCTTCTTGTAGACTCGAGTGCCCGGCGAAGGTGACCGAAGGCGACGAGGTGTGAACGAAGTGCCGGACTCCGTGCTCTATGGCGCCTTCGACCAGGAAGGCTGTGGCGTCCACATTGATGATGTGATAGTCAGAATAAACTCCCCAAACTCCCGCCTTCGCGGCCGTGTGGAAGACGAGATCCTGGGCTCTGGTGGCTCGAAAACACGCCTGCCTGTCACCAAGGTCTGCGGTAATCACCTGTACCCCGAGAGCTTCAAGATCTGGGGCCGGTCGCCGCACCGTGGCCGAGACGCGGTAGTTTCGGTTCCGAACCAAGGCCCGAGCCAGCGCCCCTCCAACGAAGCCTTGCCCGCCGGTGACAAGAATCCTTAGGCCTGGCTCTTTTTGGCCCAAAGACTCAGCTCCTCACGATGGATCTTAGCGTTGTGTCGCGGATCGACGGGAAGTCCCGGGTGAAACATGACCTTGCGAACTTGAGCGTAATCATCGATCTGATGAAGCAGCGCCAAACATTCGCGCTCTAATATCTCCAGTTTTGAGGTTGAAGCCGCGGTCTTCTCCACTACTAGGACAGGCTCTAACCTGCCGTCCACCAAAGCCGCCCTTTGGACCTCCGGGTGCGGCAAGACCAGTGCCTCGGCCGGCAAGGGATAGAGGGGTTCGCCAGACTCATTCGGCACAGCGTGGCTTTTGCGACCTACCAACCACAAGCGACCCGCGGAGTCAAAATATCCCAGGTCTCCCATGAGGTGCCAGACGCCTACTTCGGTTACGATCTTGCTCAGCGCCGTGGCTTCGGGATTCTTGAAATAACTCTCGGTCGTCACAGGACCGCAAACGGCTACCTCCCCGATATCCCCGACGGGGAGCGACTCTACTGACCGGTCCTCCGGATCGTCCCCGTCACGGCGGACCACTCGCACCTCGTTGATGGTCAGCGGCCTACCGACACACAATCCGGCCCCGCGATGGTTCCTTGCGGTTTTGGTGGTCAGGATTTCCTCTGCTTCGATGTCGGTCACGGGCAGAGCCTCGGTCGCTCCGTAGGGCGTGTGAATCTTGGCAAACGGCGCCACTTTACGCCAGTCCTCCAGGAAATGAAAAGGAATGGGCGCTCCAAAGGTGATGATTCGCTTCACGGTGGGAAGGGTCAGTCGTCGACGCAGGCATTCTTTGGCGACCCGCGTCCAGATTGCTGGCGAGCCTTGCAAGGAAGTCACCCCGTGCTGATGGATCTGGGTGATCAACTCGAAAGGTCGGCACTGAGCCGGACGACTGGGGTCAAGCGCCGGAATGACCCCAGTCACTCCGAGCACCGCCGAAAAGAGTCCAAACAGGGGAAATCCCGGAAGGTCCACGTCTTCGGGACCGAACTGATAGACGGTGCGAAGAATCTCAATCTGGTTTCGGAAAATTTCGTGAGTGTAGACGACTCCCTTCGCCGGACCCGTGCTCCCCGAAGTAAAAAGGACGGCGGCCATTCCCCCGCGGCCGACGGGAGCGACGGGGACCTGGGCCTCCAAACGGCCTCGACGAAGGTCCGGAACCTCGGGGAAGTGGCCCCAACAAGCTGTGGCCACCACGTTTCGGAACGGTCTGGGCGTCAACTTTTTCAGCGCGAAGGCCCGAGGAATCCCTAAAAGGGCCTCAGGCGCGACTCCCTCCACGACTTTTAAGAATCGACCGAGCCCCATACCGGGGTCGATCAGGACTGGTATCACACCGATCTTGAACAGGGCAAAGATAGCGGCCACGAACTCGGCGGAATTCTTTAGTAATACGAGGCAGGTGGTGCCCGGTTGGAACCCTACCTTTCGCAGACGGCAGGCTTGGCGATCCACCTCGCCTTGAAGGCGGGCGAAAGAAAATCGGCGTGTTTTGTCGATGAGGGCCAGTTGAGAGGAGCGATTTTGGGCAGTGTCCTCGAAAATCTCGACGATATTCAAGGAAAGTGCGCCTCGATCTCAGCGATCACTCGTTCCGGCGCTTCTTCGGTCAAAAGGTGCCCGCAGTCTGGATAGCTTCGAGCCTCTGCGTTTGGAAAAAAATCGAGAAAGCGGGCCATGAAATGCGGGGTGAAGACCCAATCCTTCTCGCCCCAAAGTAAGAGTGTTGGGAGATGGCTCAGGAGGGAAAGGTTGGCCTCCACCTCGCTCAAGGTTTTATAGCTGGGATGGTCTGGCCTCAACGGAATATCAGCCACGAATCGATACGTAGCGATACGATTCGCCCAAGAATCGTACGGACCCACGATGCCCTCTTTGGCGGCCGCCGACAGGCGCCCAGGGTCGGCCGTCCCGAGGGTAGGAGTGAGGCCGGCGAAGGCGTTGAATCCACGAATCAAAAGCTGGCCCACAGTCGCTGTCTTGGCTATCTTCAGCAGCCAGGGCATGCGCTGAGAATGGAATGCTGCAGTGTTGCCGATCACGAGTTCTGAGAATCGCTCGGGATGACGTCCGGCGACCCCCAAACCGATGGCGCCGCCCCAATCGTGGACCATCAGACGGATATCTTTGAGGTCGAGGGCAAGAACCAACTCTTCGAGATGGGCGATATGTTGTTCCAACCGATAGGCGAAATTCTGTGGTTTGTCCGAAAGGCCACAGCCGATGTGGTCAACGGCCACCGTTCGCATTGTGGGTGAGAAGTGGCTGATCAGACGACGGTAATAGAACGACCAAGTCGGGTTTCCGTGAACAAAAAGAAACGGTCGCCCGGAACCTTCGTCCACGTAGTGCATCTGATGGCCTGAGGATAGCCGGAAGTGCTGCGACGTGAACGGATATTCGCGGCGCAGTTCCAGAGAAAAGCCCTCTGAAGTAAGACTCATCCGGTCACTCCCAGCAAAATCGTACTAAAAAAGACGAACCAAGCCACAACGGTAACGGCTGTTCGTACCGGCGGATTGAAGAAGAGGTCATCGATCTTTTGAGTCAGTGACATCTCCTGATAATAAGTTGAAGCAAGGTTCAGGCCGATGAAATAGAGATACAGGCCATAGTAGTCCATAGCTCCGAAATCAGAATCGTTAGAAAGATTGTTCGACAGAACGGGGGTAAACATGAACAGTCCGACGATGACGGACGGCAAGAGCATGATCACCTTGCGAGATGTCACGAGAGACTCTTGGGTACTCGGCGGCATCTTGCGATAGGCTCTGGCGACTAAGACCGGGATAATCCCCGCTATAAAGAGATAGAGATAGCCTAACGCCTGAGGCCAAACGGAGACCTTCGAGTACGCTTCAGGAGCATCGAGCATCAAGCGAAGGCTCTCATAACCTCGCCCGACCTCCTCCAACAGAACCGAGTCGATATAGTAAGACAGGCCCTGGAAGGCCCCGATGAGAGCAGCCAACCAGAACACCAAGGGCATAAGAAGCCTCGCTGTCCCCATTTTGGCACTGATCGGCTTGGCTCTTGCCTGACCGATCATCTCATAAACCGAGATGGAACGCTCTTCTTGGGCAGTCTTTAAGAGAATGAACACTTCGTGAGTGGTGGGGAGATCTTCTGTGTCCACCCAGTAAGAGAGCTGAACTTTATTGCCACGAAAACGAGCCGGTTCAACCTCTAGAGCGTCATGGGTGGACACAGCATTTCCAGAAAGAGTGCCTCCGCCGGCGTTGGTCAGAATAATATAGCCGGCCTCACACTTCTTGCCCTTTGAGTTGGGTCGAGGTCCGATAAGATCCACGCGATGGACCAGAAACGGTCGTTCTCTAGACGCCTCCTCAGGACTTTTCTTGCGAACCGGTTCATCCACCAAGTCTTCATCAAAGACCATGTCGGGAGGCGGCAGTTCGGGAGCCTCAATATCCGGAACCTCGTCGGCGCCCGGACGAATATAAAAGGTATAATCAGGTTCCACCAACTCGAGGTAGAAGTCCCCGTACTCGATGACCAACTCGGTCTTTCCGTCTTCTTCCGGAGGCTCTTCGTGATGCTTAGCTTCCTTCAAGAACGGTCCGGCCATGGACAGCCAGTCGCCCAGCATCGGAAGAAATCTTTCCAACTCGCGCTTGGAGCGCGCGGGATGACTCAACACGCCTTCGCCGGCCCTCAGCGAGCAGAATTCGGCCAAGTTCTGCATCTTACTCGATGGGTCAGCGTCCAAAGCCAAGAGGCGCGAATGCGCACCGGTCGGCTTCTCAGACTGCGAGAAATCTTCGACATAATAGAAGACGTTGCGCACGGCTAACCCGAGTTTCTCGTCGGACTCGTGTCCGATGGAGCGAAGGGCCAAAATGAGAAGTTTTTCACAGTCGTGAATCGACAAACTCTGCTGGGCCAAGCGCTCGGCTTCGGGGGGCAGAGTCCCGAGTTGACGAAACGCCGCGGCCGCGACTCCGGCGAAGTATCGAGTCAGATAGTCCAAGGCGTCACGCAGCGAGACACACGACTCGATCGGATCGCCGAGACGAAGATAGATATCCATTCGGGTCAAGATACGCTTGAGCACCTTAGGAGTGCCTTTAGGGATCTCGATAGACTCGCGAATCAGAGGCTTAGCGGCCATACCTGACTCGATCTCGACCGTTTCCCCTTCAGGACGGGGGTTGTTGAGCCAGAGGACATAGCCCGGCTCTCCAATCTCTACGAAGCGGTCACCGATCCGGAGACTGAACTCGACGTACCCATCCTTCTTCGGCTCGTTGAAAAAGTGTTCCGTACTCTGCAAGTAGCCGCCCAAAGCCACCAACCATTCCCGGAGGGTGGGAACGTGCTTCTCAAATTCGACCTTGCAGACTTCAGGATCTTCTAGTTCGCCGTAGCCGGGCTCCAATTGACACCAGCCTGAAAGCTGACCGTTCAAAGCCAAAATCTCCGTATGCCAACGTGGAACGAACTCGAAGTGCTCGTTGCGACGGTAGAAAATTCCGATCACGGTCTTGGCGGCCAGGGAGTCGGGTTTTGTCTTCAGCGCGTCCAAGCAGAGGTTCAACAGCTTCTCGCCTGCGGAGATCGACTGACTGGAATCGATCAAAACTTCGGCCGCCTTGGGAAGTGCGGACAAGTCCTCGCAAACCTTGGTTGAAACAGCGGCAAAATATCTGAGCAGAAACTCCAACGCGTTGCGAAGCTCAAGGCAGCCCGCCACGGCATCTTCGGCCTTCATGGCAGCGTCTAGACGTTCTAAAATATCCGCTAAAAACTTCGGAGCTTTTTGGGGTACGAAAAAGTAAACCGGACGCTCATAAAGCGACAACGGTACGTCGATCTCTTTTTCCGGTATACAGAGCGGGCAGGCCGAAACTTCGATCCGTTTGCCGACTTCAAGGTTCTGCTTCCCAAGCTGAATTTTAAGCGTTTGATACCCTTGCAAGGACGTTCGTTCGGAGAGGATCGCCGCGTTGGCGAAAAGTGGTGCTGAGGCTTCAAGCCATTCCCGCAAATAAGGGATGTAGTGACGGACCTCTTGAACGCACTTCTTACGAACTGGGATCTGAGCCGTAATGAACTTTTCCAGCGTCATTGTGCCGCGTCGGGGCTTGCCGTCAATCTCTAGCAGCCTGGCGAACTTGCGACCCGCACCGTTCTCATAAAAAACGTCGACCAGACATCGTACTTCTGGTAGGTCTTGTGGCGCGTCACTGTTGAGAAACGTGATTCCGGTCCGGATAGCTTCCACCGACTCCACGGCGTCCCCACGATCCGTATAGTTGAAGGTCAACTCTCCAAACACCGAACTGACACCCTGGGTCAAGTCCGCGAAATAAGCCGCTAGAAACCCGAACGCTCTCTTGAGTACGCGCAATGAGGTCCCCGGCGCATCGAGATCCAGAGATTCATTCAACTCATCCAAGAGATGCTCAAGATGAGACGGCGAGCCGGTAGGAAGACTGGGAACACCAAGTTCCTTGGCTGTGAGTGCTTCTTCCGTCGCCACTTACACCACTCGGTTTCTAGGGAGGATCGTATTCAAAACTTTGGCCTCTGACATTTTACCTGGGGTTCTCCTCTAGACAAGGAAATCCCTCGACTCGAACAAGCTCTGTGGCGTGGGGTCCCCTATACCGGAACAAGACGCAAACCGAAATCGGTCATTTCGTAGATCGGCGTACCATCGACTCTCAAGAAGCCTTGCCCCAAAAGAATCGGAGACGACCCATTTTCGCGACGTGTGATCGAAAGATCGACCACCACCTTCTTATTCTTAGGAATGACTTGTCCACGATAGGCCCAGGTGTGAGGCAGTCCGATCACCACCGGTTCAAAGCGATGAGTGTTCGCGAGATGTGGCCAGTAATGCAGCGCCGCATATTTGAGGAGTTGCAAGAAAGCCTCCAACCCTAAAGATCCTGGCCATACAGGATCTTGATAGAAGTGCGCTTTAAAAAACCACTCGTCAGGATCTACCAACTTGCTACCTTGAATGAACCCAAGTCCAGCCGACCCGCTATCGGGTAAGAAGAGATCCACCTGGTCCATCATCAATAAGGCCTTAGCCGGCAAACTCGCCGTTGCCCCCGCTTCGTAGATTGGGTCCTCAGGCCTCATCGGGTGAAGAACTGGAAAAGGGACGACTCGCCCTTGGGCAAGTTCAGCCTCGGTCGGCACATATGTGCGTTTCGCCGCATCGCGAACTCCAAGTTGAGTGGCCAAAGCCGCCGCTGAAAAGAATCCAAAGTATGTGGTGCCCTCGAAGATCAATTCATCGCCCGAGTAAACCTCCATAGCGAAGTTCTCGATGATCATACCGCCGGCTTCGGAGACCTCCGTCATCTTGACCCGCATCCGAATCGTCCCGATCCCCGGAAAGAGTTCCTTATGCTGAGTGGCGGTACCGCCCAGATTTCGAAATTGGACGTCCGTCGTCGAGCGCAACGCCGAACCGCAATAAGCCGCGAGCCAACCGCAAGGCTGCAAGGCCGCTTCTAAGAGAATGCAGTAAGCCATGGAGTCTTGGCGATTGGCCTGAAAATACCATTCGTCCGGAGGGACGTCGTATTGAGCCTCAATCCAATCACCGGCCTGGAGTACGAACTTGGGTTGATTCACCTCAACCACTCGATCCATGAACTGGTAAGGAGGTCCAGGGAGTCTGGCGAGCCGACGCTCGTTGTCGAACATCGTGTACTCCGGACCGAACGCCAGCGACGGCCTGCCGTTGGAGTACTGCATGATGCTCTCTTTGTCGAAAAGCGCGGCGACAGGAGTGGGAACCGGCGCCGAGGAGACCCCTCCGGCCCAAAGTGCCTCAATGTCGGACTTCTGAATCCCGGTCAACTTCATGGACATGTCCACGAACCGGACGATGGCTTTACCGTCCCCAAACATCAACGCGTCCGCCACCACATAGGGTTCCGGACCAAATCCCACCTCTTTGATATCTACCTGATAGAGAACTTTTTGGGTTCCGGCATGAACAGGTCCGCGACACTTCAGAATAGCCGGTTTGTTCAAGATCGGCTCAAAAGCCACCGCGGACTCTTCCGCGAGCCAACCGAAGCGAGCCAATAGAAAACGTAAGGTGTGGGCACAGCATTCGTACATTAAGGTTCCGGGCATCACCATGTCGTCCTTGAAGTGACACGTCAAAAACCAGTCGTCGGGATGAATATCCGCTTCCGCTTCGATCCTTCCCAAGCCGAATCTGCCACCTTGAGGCTCCAGTTTCAGGACACGATCAAAGAGCTTCATACGGCCTTCAGGCAGCCCGTACGGTCGTCGCAGCGGCAAACCCGAGAAGTGTTGGCCAAAACATCCCACTAGGTCGCGACGACGGAAAGCCTGGACTTGCGCATCACTGTAAGACTCCGCGTTTTGTAAGCCGTGAGGAAAAGGTGCTGGAGGGAGCCAGTTGGCCGGAGCTTTGCCGGCGGCCGGTTGTCGCTCCAGTCTGTTCAGCACGATGCCTCCGGACCCGGCGATCTCTTCATAGGTGTGAAATCCGGCACAGCCTTTGCGCATACTTATGAACGGCTGTCCATCGATGGTTCCGTCATACTCGAAGAAGAAAAGATAGACTTCGCCCTGTCGAACAAAGCGATCGATACGAATATCATAAGTTACTGTTTCACCGGGCCGCGGAAGTCCACGAGAGAAGGAGACCGAGGCGTCCAGCAGACGATAGACCCTTGTGCCGGCGGTCGCCAAATCGATTCCGAGGTAGGAGCACAAGAAGAGGTCGGCTTGGCCCGCTTCCACCGAGATGCAGACCGGTGCTCTGTCGTGGTCGAGATACCAGCTTTCCGGAAACACATCGTGCTCCGTCACCAAACGCCCGCTCCCCAAAGAGCCCGCCTCGCCTTCGAGTTCTAAGATCCGATCGCAAAGCATAAGAGGCTCGTCGGGCAATCGAACTCTCACGCTCTGGCGGTCGACGGAAGCGAATTTTGGTCCGAGCACCTTCTCGATAGAGCCGATCGCGAACTCCATGCAGAGTTCGCGGTCAAAAAGAACATGGGGCCGAGTGGGACGCTCACCCCTCATCACGGAATTCGGAGAGTGAGGATCCAAGCGGGCCCAAGGGTGTTCAGCGTTCGATGGATCGTGGTGACCACTGGTCGCCTCCGCGCCCACGGGAAAGCCCTGGAGCAATCCTTCCATCTGACGGCGGGTGCTCTCCATCATTTCCAAATAGGCTTCGTGAACCAATGCCGTTTGCCGGGTACTCTCCACAATAGAAGCCGCTAATCTCGCACCGGCATCACCGTCATAGTCGGGGTGGACCCCGATCACGGGAGTCAACATATCGCCCGCTGGTCCAACTTGACTGGGTCTCTGAGTCATAACGATTCCATCCTTTGTGAGAGTAGTGGGGGCCACTTTGACTGGCGTTCTCCAGACCAAAGCGCGTTGAGCCGAGCCCGGTGTCCGCTCTGAAGCGACTTCGCGGTGACGACCGGCAGGGGGTTGTTGTGGAACTGAGGTCGGTTTCAAAGGCGCAACGACCTTTAGGGAAGGTGTTGCTTGCGGAACCGACACGGGAGATGTGGGACTAGGACCTATAGCCGGCGGACTCGCCGGAGTGACCAGATCAGCCGTCGACCGGCGTACTACGGGTCTCATGAGAGTGCGGCTCAGGGTCGCGCCAACATCAACGTGAACCTTCGGCCGGACTTTCGGTTCGAACAAAGATCTATCGCCTTGAGCGTAAAGCGGGTCAAGACGGACTTCAATTCCGTGAACGTGCGCCGACGCCAGCAGTTTCAGGAGATCGAGCACCTCTCCGCCGCTCTCTTTAGGCAAGGACAATGAGCGGGTCCAAAACGGGTCACCAGTGAGCACGCTTCGTATCATCCGCGCGCACGAGCCGCCCGGGCCGATTTCGAGGAATTTTCGGACTCCGTCTCTATACGATGCCCGAACGACATCCGGAAAGGAAAAACCATGCTGGGCGTTCTCGGTAATTGAAGTCGCCGCGCTCTGCGAGTCCGGGACGTAGGCCTGACAACGATACGCGTTGTAGAACTTGACACCCAGAGGTGCCTGAGTCGGCAGTTCGTGAAGTTGGTGATAAGATTGGGCCACCGGGTGCATCAGAGGGCAATGCACGGTGGGCACCCCTTCTAAGTTAAAAGCTTCACAAGCGAGTTTATCGACCAAAAGCTGCACGGCTGGAGCGTCTCCGCCAACCACGCATTCATTGGGCGTGTTGACGATCAAAAGGAAGACGTCCCCACTCCCTAAGCTGGTCAGAGCATCTTCCACATCCGCTCGAGGACGGTTGACTACGGCCACCCGCCAATGAAAGTCGGTCCCCATATCGCGTCCCAGGACGGCCCGGGCTGTTTGAAATTTTCCTCGGAGCTCTTGGGTGAAGAGAGGAGACTGCATGGTCCGCAGAAACATTCGGTCGCGATCCGTCCAGGCTCCTAAGGAGAACAGGGCTGCGGTCTCTCCCAAGGAGTATCCGATGGCAGCCTGAGGAGTCGGCATAAACTGACCGAGCACTCTTGAGGCGAGAATGGCGAAAGTTACTTGACTGAAGATCGGGGCCAGAGGATGCTGTTCGATGGCCTTTAAAGCTCTGCTCTCCCAACCCGTCTCACGCTCACTCGCGAATGGTTGGGTGAGCCAAGGTGTGAACTGCTGGAAGCTCGTCTCGGCCTCGGCGCAGACGGCGGAGGCGATGTCGGGAAAGAGAAGAGCCAACTCACGGCCCATGCCGAGGTAATGATTTCCAGAACCAGGGAAAACCCAGGCAGTGTCTCCCACCACCGCCTCTCGAGAAAAGAAAGCGCCCGCTTGGCCGTCGAGGGCCGGACTCTCCCCGAGATGGCAACGCTCCACGAGATCCAGGCTTCGTATCAACTCATCGCGGTCTCGAGCCACTACGGCGCCTCGAGCCGAATCAGAGCCGCGCGTTCCCGACCGCTCGTACCAGGCGAGAGCCAAATTACCTAAATTTGAGCTGTGGTCGAGCGCCTTGGCCCTAAGCTCAGAAAGTTCATCGGCGGCAAATAAGAACACCTGCGCCGGAAGCGAGTCCCGTCGCAAGGTGGGCAACAGGGAAGAGCCCAGTGGCGAATCTTCCCGCAAGGCTATGGCGTAACTGTCCCCGCCGACCCCCTGCCCGACGCTGGCCGCTCTACGGGCACCAGACCGATGGTCGTGCCACCAAAAGGCCGACTCGCGGGGAAGAAAGCTGCCCTCTGGAACCGGAAGTGGCGTGCGCAGCCCCGCGACACCCGGAATCGTTTTGGAGTCCAAGCTCATCACGGAAGCGAAAATCGACAGCAAACCTGCCATGGCTTGCGAATGTCCCAGTCCGCCGACCGTCGTACCGAAAGCAGTGGGACGCCGCTCCTCATCATCGCTGCGAGCAAAAACTTCGCCCCACCGTTGAAAAAACTCCGCGTCTTCGCTCGAACGACTGCGACTCATGACGTCGACATAGCCGAACGTGCGGTCCTCGAGGTGGTCCTTCAGCGACTCCAAAACTCGCGACAAAGAGGTCTTCCCCGAGGCCGAGGAGACCGATTCGACCACCGCCAGAATCCTATCGCCGTCGGCCACCGCCGCGCTCCGGCTCTTGAGCACCATGGCGACCGCGCCCTCCGCGACCGTAGGACCCGCTCCGTCCCGGTCGAAGGGACGAGCACCGCCGCCGCGGGCGTAGCCTACTAGACTGTCTTCAGCCCACATCGAGCGGGGATCTCCAGCCAAGTCGACGGCTCCCACCAGGCAACTGCTCATTTCCCCGTGCTCGATAGCCCGTACAGCGATCTCAAAGGCTCTCACCCCGGAGAGTTCCCCACAACTGATGGCGTAAGACGGTCCGCCTAAGGAGAATTCTCGGGCCGCTCGACTGGCCACAATACTTCCCAAAGCTCCTAAGGTACGGGTGCTGTCAAGAGGGCGTGAAAGGGCGTCTCGAAGCGTATCAATGTCTTCTGAGGTCAGTTCCTCCGGTCCGACTCCCAACTTGGCGAGCATTCGAGGCAGACCCCAGCGCAGGTGAAAATTCGTGGTCTCTAGATCTAGGTTCAAACCTATCAAGGCCCCGCTGGTCCGGCAACGCTCCTTCGGCCCCAAAGAACTCTTTTGGGTGGCCTGAGCCGCCGCCACTAAAAGCAGCGACTGCTGAAGAAGAATCTCAGGCAGGTCTCGCGGGGGAACACGAAATTCACCGGCCTCCACCTCCAACACGCTCAAGTAAGCGCCCCAGATATCATCGAGCCCAGACCAAGTCTCCGATTCCACTTCCGGCCAGCGCCCAGCAGGCCGAGGGGCCGCCGCGCTCTCCCCCGTCAACTGGTCGAGAAGAAAGCGCTCAGCGTCGTGGGCTTGCCCGATCTTGAGACCGACAGCGGTCACCACAACCTCTTCGACGGGTCGGCTTGGCGAGGGTTCAACGGCTACGACGTTCTTCGGCTCCTCCAACAACACGTGGCCGTTGATGCCTCCAAAACCGAAGGCGGACACGCCGGCGCGCAGGGGACCGTCCCCCTCCCAGGCGCACGGTTCGCTGAGGACCCGAAATGGTGTCGTCTTAAGATCGATCCCCGGAGACGGCGATTCGAAGTTGATCATAGGCGGCAACGTTCTGTGCTCTATGGCCTTGATGACTTTGATCAAGCCGGCGGCCCCGGCTCCGGTCAAAAGATGACCGATCTGAGACTTTACGGAGCCGAGCACGGTGGTGGACTGCTTGGACTCCGAGGGCCAGAAGTCTCTCAAAGAACCGAACTCCGTACGGTCGCCGACCGGAGTACCAGTTCCGTGACATTCCACCAGTCCAACGTCCTGAGGGGACCATCCCGCTTGAGCGTAGGCTAGCTGCAGGGCCCGCAGTTGTCCTTCGGAGTCTGGCGCGAGCAAGCTTCCTCCCACGTCGTTGGAGAGTCCGATGCCTTGGATCACGGCATAGATTCGGTCACCTTGCTCCACGGCATCTTCGAGACGCTTGAGTAACAATAAACCCGCGCCTTCTCCGACCACCAGACCATCGCCTTTATGGTCAAATGGCGAACATCGCCCCGTGGGGCTGAGCGCCCCCAAAGCGGTGAAACCGGCTTGGGTGTAAAGACTATCGGCGTGGTTCACGCCGCCGGCCAAGGCCGCGTCGACCCGATGGTCAACGAGCGCGTCGCAGGCTAGCTTCACCGCGTACAACGACGAAGCGCAGGCTGCGTCAAGCGTCAACGTCGGTCCGCCCAAGCCCAGGACCCGAGCGATCACCTGAGCCGGTCGCCCGGTGACTTGACGCCAAACAGGTGGCACTTCAGGAGCTTTAGGGGGCTTAGGTCGAGGACTGAGATTACCAGCCAACTGAGGTAAGAAAACTTCTTCAGAAAGTTCGGACGATTCGGCCGTGGGGAGCGCGATAGAGGCCAGAAATGTCGCCACCCGATCAAGGTTCGGAAGACGTCCTTTGGCATCATCGAGAGCCATCTCGGCGGCGACCAGAGACAATCTACTGAGCACATCGAGAGATTCCCCGTTCAAAGAAGAGCGAGGTTCCGGTATGTCTTGCAGCAAGCAGGCCCGCAACGAACGGACTCCGTCAGGCCCAGACCCGTGGCGGAGAAACCAATCGGGATCGTGGGGCCAACGTTCGTTGGGAACGTGTTGCGTGGCATCGAGTCCTGAGAGAATATTCTCCCAGAACTTATCCACGTTAGGCGCCGACGGGAAAACTCCACCCAGGCCAACAACGGCGATACGATAAGGCGTGTTCAAGAAACGTCCTTCAATTCTCTACTAAGTTGGGCGAGTCTATCTCGCGACTGCCAGTCCAAAAGCGGCCTTCAAAGCCTCGTCGGCCGTCCACTCTAAGCCTTGGAACACAGCCAAAGTATTGCCTTTGAGATCGCTCAGTTCACAATCGGCCACTAAGCTTCGTTGGGTATGACTGGTGACTCGAAGGGCGGCTTTCACCGAATCCTTTGGAAATCGTGAGACATATTGGCGGTAGCTAGAAAATCCGTTGGGAAGCGACGGCTTGCCTAGGGCATCCCAGCACCATAGAATTCCCAACTGAAGCACGCCGTCCACCACCAAGGGCTCGGTAGCCCAGTCGCTGCGCATGGGATCGCGCTCCCACTCCGAAGGCTTGCCGGCGACTTTCAAGATGGCCACCAAACCGTGGTCGGAAATACCCGACACTTCACCCACTGCATGAAAATCTGGCCCGTGAAAGAGAAGTTCCGTGTAGATCGCCTCCGGCCCTCGCTGATAGGCTCTGGAGCCCAAGCCATTGACGGCCTGAGGGGCCGGGGCTGGCTGTTGAGAATCGCCCAGAATCACATCGGCCCTGGCGTGCAGAATATTGCGGCTCACATCCCGCAGTTCTAAGGTCCAGTGAGTGTTGCCGGAAGCTTGCGACGCCGCTGTCGAGACGACGCTCACGGCAAGCGTTGGTTCCACACCCTCGCTAATGGTCGCTCCTCGAAAAACGCGCAACTTGTCAACGCCGACGAGGCGCATGCCGGCACCGCTCTGCAGGGCTCCCTGCACGAACCATTCCATCATGAAAGCCATCGGAAGCACAGGTTGGTCCTTTAGCTTGTGGGACTTCAGAAAGGGTAGGGCTTCTACCGATAGCGTTTTCTGAAGGAGAAGCTGTCCACCGCCCTCGGCCGACGCCGTATTCCGAGTCTTGGGAGAAACGGGTTCAGGGAATCCGTCTCCGAAGAGAACTTCCGCCTGTACTGAACCGTGGTGGGACAACTCATCTACCACCGCTTGGGCTCCGGCCTCAATGGGAATCAATCCGACCCCTATCCGCTGAAACTCTCGCGCCAAAGAGGGGGTCACCATTCCCCCGTCCCAAGGCCCCCATCCCATCGCCACGACCTTGCAACGTGGTCGGCGTCGCGACTCCAACTGAGCGAACTTATTGAGAACCTCGTTGGCCATGCAATAGTCGATCTGACCAGGACGTCCGAACCGGGCCGTCACCGATGAGAAGAAGACCATAGCCTTGAGGTCTGGCAGCAGTCCGCAAAGATTGACGAGGCTGTCGATCTTGGTTCCGAAGACCTGCTGAAACTGCTCATCGGTCTTCTCTTCGATTTTACGGTCAGCAAGGACTCCCGCGCCGTGGATGACACAAGTCGGAACGCCTAAGTTTTCCTGAACATCCGCGAGACAGGCTTCAAGTTGGTCGCGGTCTCTCACGTCACACGCTCTATAGATTGCCTCGACGCCGGCCTCACTGAGAGCCGACAAGGTCGCGCGAATTTCACGCTGAGACCCGACCTCAGAAGCTGCTCTCTGCAAGTCCTTGGGACTGGCTTTCCCCTGGAATCTACGGCTCAAAATCTCTTTCTTGAGAGCCCCTTCCTCTGCAAAACCCGCATAGAGATCAAAATCGTCTCCCTGGAGCGGGGTGCGTCCCAGAAGAACAAAACGGCTTTTATACTTATGGGCCACAGCAATGGCGCACGCTGCGGTGACTCCGCGAGCCCCGCCGGTGACCAGAACGATGTCTTTCTTGCTCAAGAATGGTCCACCGGGTGTGGCCTCCGAAGGGTAGGTCTCCAACGTCTCGCGACGTCCTGGAGAAAGCGCCACCTCCACGGGACCATCCGACATCAACTCGTCAAGGACAGCGTCTGCCGTGATTTCGGGGCTTCGGTCGATAGCCCGACAGAAGACTTCAGACCATTCGTGAGCTACCGTTTTGGGAATTCCGGCTAATCCACCGATGTAGGGATCGAAAGTCTTACCCTTAAGGCCAAAAGCTCCGTCGAGAGTGGTCACTGTGAATAGCGCGCCGTGGCATCCACGCAGCGCCGCGGCCGACTCTCTAGCGCGGGCGAACGCCCGGAAGAGGAAGTCTCGCGAACGCACCCCGTCCCCTCCGTTGCCCACTATAACCAAAGCACCGAGGTCGGCCGGGAGAGCGTCTTCGGCTCCCAGCAGCAGACTCTGCACGCCTCGCGTTTTGAAAGCGGCTTGAAGTTCTTTCCCAAACCCTTCCGTATCCTCAATGATCACGAGAACTTTCTCCTCAGGGAGAGGAAGTCCGCTGGCCTGACCGGGCCCGATGTCGACAAGTTGCAGGCACTGCCGGCTGATCGTAGCCTTCTTCTGACCGGATGCCACTGGAGCAGACGGGAGCGTCATCGCCACCGGCGCATCAACCACGCCACTGGACAAGGGTGTCATAGCCACCACAATCTCTCCCAGCGTCCGTAGACTTCCGAGACGGTCTGAGTCCACTTTAGGGAGTTGGGGCATCGCTTCTTCTACCGAGGCGAGGATCTCGACACGTTTGATGCTATCAATCCCCAAATCCGCTTCCAGATCCATATCCAATGTCAGCATTTCTAAGGGATAGCCCGTCTTGTCGGCCACCACGCCCAAGAGAGCTTGAGTCACTCCCGAAGATGTTTCGGTCGAAGCCGGACTCACTGCTGTTGTCGTCGCGATCGCGGCCGGGGTCATGGCCACCACGATTTCGCCCAACGTTCGTAGACTGCCCAGGCGATCCGAGTCCACTTTAGGCAGACCCGGCATCGCCTCTTCCACCGAGGCCAAAATCTCCACCCGCTTGATGCTGTCGATTCCTAAATCAGCTTCCAGGTCCATATCGAGCGTCAGCATATCTATCGGATAGCCTGTTTTATCAGCGACCACAGCCAGCAAGGCGCTGGTCACTTCTCCCGAGGGCTGTGCGACGATGGCTTCCTGAGGAACCGGCAGCGTCCCACTGGGAGTCATGGCGGTCACGATCTCTCCCAGAGTGCGCAAGCTACCCAGTCGATCCGAATCCACCTTGGGCAGACCGGGCATGGCTTCTTCCACCGAGGCCAGAATCTCCACGCGTTTGATGCTGTCGATTCCGAGGTCGGCTTCTAAGTCCATGTCGAGAGTGAGCATATCCGCCGGATAACCTGTCTTTTCAGCGACCACGCGAAGCAGTGCTGAGGAGACTCCAGTCGCGGCCATTCCCAGGGTTTGAGCAGGCGCTGCCGCAGTCGGAATTCCTCCGACCGGCGTCATCGCGGTCACTATCTCCCCCAGGGTTCGCAAGCTTCCCAAACGATCGGAGTCCACCTTAGGTAGACCCGGCATCGCTTCTTCCACCGAGGCCAAAATTTCCACCCGCTTGATGCTGTCGATGCCGAGATCGGCTTCTAAGTCCATGTCCAGCGTCAGCATTTCCGCGGGGTAGCCCGTTTTCTCAGCAACCACACTCAGCAGGGCCTTAGAGACTTCGCCCGTGGGCGCCGACGGCGTTGAGATGGCGACACTCTGTTCGACCACCGTTCCGGCGTGGGCTTGCGAGGCGAGATAGTCGCCGACGGAACCTTCTGGCGGTGTCATGGCGGTCACAATCTCGCCCAACGTTCGAAGGCTACCCAGACGGTCGGAGTCGATTTTAGGCAATCCAGGAACGGCTTCTTCGACCGCCGCCAAGATCTCGACCCGCTTGATGCTGTCGATGCCGAGATCGGCCTCTAGGTCCATGTCGAGCGTCAACATCTCTTCAGGATAGCCGGTCTTCTCGCCCACAACCTTGAGTAGCGCCAAAGATACACCGGGGGACGTCGTACCCGCGCCAGCGCCAGCGGATGGAGACGCGGGTGCCGGAGCGAGGCCGCCCACGGGGGTGAGGGTCTTCACGATTTCGCCCAAGGTTCTGAGACTGCCCAGGCGGTCGGAGTCGACTTTGGGCAATCCTGGAATGGCTTCTTCGACGGCGGCCAAAATTTCGACCCGTTTGATACTATCGATGCCAAGGTCGGCTTCGAGATCCATGTCCAGCGTCAACATCTCGGCCGGATAGCCGGTTTTGTCGGCGACCACAGCAAGCAACGCTCTAGAGATTGAATCGTCGGGAGTTCCACCTTTAAGAACCTGATCTACCGGCGAAGCCACGGGAACGATGGCTGGAGTGTGAACCGCGACACGCGGACTCGGAGCGGGTACGGGCGTCGAAGCTGGAGGAACACGCGACACCGACGGTGCCGGGCGCGGTACGGGCACCGCTGCAACGGATACCGGGGCTTGTGCTCTGGCCGGAGCAGCGAGGACTGTCGGCGCCGTAGGGAGAGCCGCGACGCCCCCCCGACCGGCCAGCAGATGTCCCAGCGCCACCTGAGCGGCTTCCTGACCTTTAAGAAACTGTTGATGGACCTGAGCCGTCTGTCTAGAGAGCTCCTGCAACGCTTCGAAATGAGGCAAAAGCGAGCCGAGATCGGCGGAAACTCCAGCGACATTCGCGACCGGCGTTGGAGCGGCCTGTCGTGCGGCCGGAGGCGGTGCGGGCTGCGCAGGGCGCGGAACCGCGGGGACTTGAATAGACTCGGTCTTATTCAGATGAGAGACGATGGTCTGAGTTTGCGGCTTAGCGGCCGGCAAAACCTGTGTTCCAGAAACGGCGGTACCTCCGCCAACAGTGACTGAACCGGCTGGTCGCACCGGCGGCTTGACGCCTTCACTCGCTCGATAGTTCGCGCCGGAAATCGGCACGGTCATTCGTCGAGCCCGCTCGGGCACGGGGGCATCCTCCCAAACCTTAAAATCGACGGGAATCCCGCCTGCCGCCAACTCACACAACGAGATGGCGAAGTCCAAAAGACCGCTTTTGCGGCCGGCTGAGCGGTCGAGCGGAACTACCTTGATGTCGCGACCTTTGAGAATCGACTTTACCAAGCCGGTCAGAACCGTTTTCGGTCCGACTTCCACGAACGTTCGAACCCCATCTTCGTACATCTTGTTAACCACGCCAACGAAATCGACCTGATGGACGAGTTGATCAGCCAAAAGTGCACGGGCAGCCTTGGCGGACTTCGGATACAGTTCGGCCGTTTTATTGGCATAGACGGGAATCAGGGCCTTGCCAAACTTCACATCGCCGGCGGCTTTGTGGAACGGGTCTCTGGCTCCAGCCACGAACGAGCTATGGAAAGCGGCTCCAACCTTCAACGGGATACTCTTTAGACCGGCTTCCTTCAAGGCGGAAGCTAACTCTTTAAGCGCCTCGGCCGAACCAGAAAGAACACACTGGTCAGGGGAATTGCGATTCGCAAGAACCACAGAAGTTCCAGTGTCGGCCAAAACTTTCACGACTTTCTCAAGGTCGCCTTTCACTGCCATCATGGTCCCCAGATCTTCGCCCTGGTCAGCCATTAGGCGGCCGCGAGACAGGGAAAGCGTCGCCAGTCCATCCGCGTCGAGCACGCCAGAGGCATAGAGTGCTGAGAGCTCTCCATAGGAATGGCCGGCCGCTGCTTGGGCTGAGAGTCCAAAGCGCTCTAGCAAGTGTACATATCCTCGCTCGATCACACCGAGGGCGGGCTGAGCGAAATCCGTCGAAGTCAGATGATTCTGCTGTGCGGCCTCTTCGTCTTTGTCAAAGACCGGCCGAGGAAAGATTGCGGACACGATATCGCGATTCGTCGACTCCAACGATTCTAACATTTCGGGAAAAAGGCAGGCCAATTCTTGGCCCATCCCAACGTATTGCGACCCTTGACCGGGAAACAGATAAGCGAGGGTCCCCTGAGCCTCACCGGCACCGTAAAACTCCGGCATTTTATTCTTTTGCAAGCCTTGCAGCGCTTTTTTGAGTTCGTCGGCCATGGAGACCGCGGGAGCGGGCACTAACAATCGATAGGCTTCACTCGGATCAAAGCTTTGACGGCTCTCGAACAAAACCGCCCCGAGGGTCCTGGTATCAGCGGCCGCGTGGGCCACCTTGCTGAGAAGGGCTTCCTTGCTGGGTGCTGAGAAGGCCGCGATTTCGACGCTTCCATCCCAAGCCACGCCGTGACGCGCGGCTCCATACTCTTCCATCACGATGTGAAAGTTGCTCCCCCCAAATCCAAAAGAAGACAATCCTGCTCGTCTAGGGTGATCGGGGTGAGAAACCCAAGGCCGACACTCGGTGTTGAGGTAAAAAGCGCTCTCTTCGATTCCCAACTTAGGATTAGGCTTGGTCACGTTGATGGTCGGAGGCAAAACTTTCTGATACAAGGCCATAGCGGCCTTGATCATCCCGGCTGCTCCCGCCGCGGCCTTCGTGTGCCCGATCTGAGACTTGACAGTTCCGAGAGCGCACCACCCTCGGTCGTCACTGACCTCAGCATAAACCGCTTTCAAGGATTCAAACTCCACCACGTCTCCGACTTTCGTGCCGGTCCCGTGGGCCTCCACCAGTTCCACCGTGCGCGGGGAGACATCAGCATTCTCGTAGGCGCGCCGCAAAGCGCGGGCCTGCCCGTGGGACAGCGGAGCGTAAACTGCGCCGCCCTTTCCGTCGCTGGCCGTCCCTACACCGCGAATGACAGCATAGATCCGGTCCTTGTCACGCTCGGCATCAGCCAAGCGCTTGAAAACAATCATCCCGATGCCCTCGCCGATCAACGTTCCGTCGCTCTCGGCGTCAAAAGGCCGAATCTTGCCGGAAGCGCTCAAGGCTGGGGTCTTTGAAAAACACATGTACATGAAAATATCGTTGAAAGTATCGGCACCACCGGTGATCACCATGTCCGCGTGGCCGGTCTGGAGTTCCATAAACGCCAAGTGAGCAGCCGACAACGTACTCGCGCAGGCGGCGTCTACCACACAGTTCGTTCCATGCAGATCCAAGCGATTGGCGATTCGCCCGGCCACGACGTTGCCCAGCAGGCCGGGGAACGAATTCTCTTGCCAGGGAACATAATCGGCCGAAATTCTGGTCATCACCTCTTCGACCAACTCAGGTCCAAGGCCAGACTCTTGAAGCGCTTTACGCCAATAGGGGTGGCCGAGCCTGGCCCCTAACGGCACGACCAACTCAAGCGTTCCAGTCACGCCCAAGATGATGCTCGTCTGAGCCCGATTGAATTCGCGATCGGCTCCGTAGCCGGCATCTTCCAAGGCGGCTTTGGCAGCCACCAACCCCAAAAGTTGGGAAGTATCGGTGGCCTCCAAGGCCGTCGGAGGCATGGAAAACTCTGTGGGATCAAAGGGGTAGGGGTCCAGGAAGCCGCCCCGACGACAGTAAGTCTTGTCGGGTGCCTTCTGGTTGGCATCAAAGTAATCGTCTGGATTCCAATGCGTCTCCGGAATATCCGAAATTGTGTCGGTCCCCAAGCGGAGAACGTTCCAAAAGGATTTCAGGCTGCCGGCTTGGGGAAAAAGTGCCGACATGCCGACGATGGCGATGTCGCTTTTCGAATCTTTTTTTGGGGCTTTGCTCATCGTTGATAGTTCCTCTACTGATTGTCGATACTGGAATCCGCTAGCGGATTCCGAAAAATTTAGCCAATTCAATTTCCGTCTTGGGCCGAAACTCTTGCAAGTCCGGGCTCATCGGAATTCCTTGTTGGCGGAGCATGTGGACTCGCCCGAGATACGATGCTCCGGCCAAAATGTTCTGGGCCACGATCTCCGCCCGGCGGGCCTGCGGGTCACTCAAAAACGAGCCTCCGGCCCACTGATTGAAGGCGCCCATCGCGGGACCGCACCAGACCTGATAGTCCACTTTCCGATCGGCGATCCCGGAGTTGGCCCAACCCGAGGCTCGACCGAGATATGATCGAAAAACCAATGCCATTTTATGCTTAGAGTCACTCGCGGCTCTTTGGTTCTGTCGGGGGTCGCGATGTTCAAAAAAGGCGTGGGTGTCAGCCCAGACCTGCTCCAGGCTTTGGCGGAAAAAACTCTTCTCCAAAACTGCCCGTTCGCCCGCCGGCAACTCTTCCATGGAACCGTAGTCACGATAGAGTTGATAAAGTTTCTTGGCCCGCACGGGAAACATCGTTCCCCATTTGAGAACCTGCACCTGAACGCCCATCTCGAACATGTCGGCCGCCGGAGCCATGGCGACGTCCGCCTGACCTGCCTTACACAACATATCCCTGACGATGTCCGAACTTCCCGACTCCAGGCAAGACTGATTCACACTGCCCGTCACAATATAGGCCGCTCCCATCGCGAAAGCCGCACAGGCCGACGCAGGGGTCGATATCCCACCTGCGGCCCCCACCCTTAGGGCGACATCGCGCCCTTCATAGAGCTTTTGCTTCTCGTCTCGCAAGGCGATCATGGTAGGGAGCAGAGCCAGAGCGGGACGATTGTCGGTGTGACCACCAGAATCGGCCTCCGCAGTCAGGTCTTCGGCCACGGGCATCTGAGAGGCAAGTTCAGCCTGTTCTGGAGTGAGGTCTCCCCGCTCTACCAACTCGCGCAACATCTTCTCAGGAGGCGGGGAGAAAAATTTCTCCGCGACTTCCACTCGAGAGACCTTCGCGAGAACCTGCTGCTTTACCAGAATCTCGCCGCTATCGGCCCTTTCGATTCCGTTAAAACGATATTTCAGCACTGGCAACGTCAAGCCAAGATAAGCCGAAGCGCTCACCCTGCGAACCCCTTTGCGAAGATAGAGGTCAACGACGCCTTCTTCGAGATCCGATTCGTTCGGCGAGTGGATCAGATTGGATCCAAAGCTTTGTTCTCCTAGACTGGCCTGTAGGCGGTCGATAGAAGCTTCCACACGGTCTAAAGGAAGACCGGCGGCACCAAAGATTCCGAGTGTTCGCGTCGCGGCGGCGGCTTCCACCAGTTCGACACTAGTGATCCCGTTGGCCATCGCCCCTACAACATAGGGGTACTCCACAGCATGGGCTCGGCAGAATGCCGGGTCTCCAAGTTGGGCGGGCGCTAGAGCGGGAAGATAGCCCGCGAAGCGCCATCCCTCCCCGGCCCCAGGGGTCAAGGTTCCCTCACCCACCGGCGCCAAAGCCACCTCCCCGTTGGGGTCGCGCAATACAAAATAGGTAGCATCGAGAGCTTGCAGGCCCTCCTGAAGCCCTTTCTCGCCCTTCAGCAGGTGACTCTCGGTCCCTGACCAGGTCAAATCCGCCACTTTATTCAGAACTTCCATCTTCTTTAGCCTGCAATCTTTTGGTCCGGATATTCTCCGTCTAGCATCAGTTGAGCGCCACAACGGTTCTGCTCCAAGCAGTCGCGGTCGGCGAGTCGCTTCGTGGCCCGGTCCCCGAACACATCTTATGTATGCGAAGGCGACAATCCGCCTATGGCGACACGATGCTCGAAGGTATAACGTGGCTTGAATGAGGTTTATTGCGTGAGCTTACTCTTTTTTTTTCTCGCCCCAAAGAGAGGATGTTGACGAAGCAGCCGAAAGGGCCCCGCTATGTCAACGAAACGTGCTGATGACCATTTTACGGCCGAATTCCGCGCAAAACTTCACAGCGCGCAAATCGAGACTGGTTATTCATTCACGGCCCTCGCTCCGATGCTGCATCTGGATTCAGCCGACGAGCTACGCGACTACTTCACCGGACGGCGGGACATGCCGGTGCAGGTCCTCTACCGATACGCTCACGCAGTCAAGCGACCCGTTTGGTGGTTTTTCGGTGAGCAGCCCGCTACCATCTCGGTCGAAAACGCGGAAACGGCGATCGCTAACCTTTCCAGGGTACGTCTTTACCTCGATGCCATCCAAAGCGAATTCCAGCAAGTCATTGGCCCCAACCTTCCCGCCTCCTCGCACACACCGATGATGAGTGGCGAGGGTTCCGGACCGGTGGTCGTTGACTTCGCACCTTATCTTTCTCGCGCCCGGGCGATCCTGGAGCGAGAAGCCGAATTCACCGAGGATTCAGAAGAAGTGTTCGAGGAATCCGTAGAGATGATCGCGCACAGCCTTTATTCCATCGAGATGGCGAAAGTTCCATCGAGAGAGTTCCATCCGACGTCACCGGAGACTTAATTTCCTCCCATGCCAAATGCCGAAGTCGTTATTATCGGTGGCGGCCCCGCAGGGCTCTACGCAGGCTACCTCCTAAAGAATCTTCGAGTCCCTACTCTCATTCTCGAGGCAGGCGACCGCGTGGGACACTCATTCCACAAGATGCCGCGGTCTTTTCATCTTGGACCTTGGCTCAACAATTTTCTGCCGGGTGCGGCGGTCGCCCCTTCGCACATCTTAAGACGCCCACGCTGTCGTGAGTACGGAGCCTACCTGGAACGGTACGCTCGCAATTACGACCTTCCCGTACTCACGAATCGACCCGCTACAGGTCTGACGCAAGAGAGCACCGCCAAAGGAAGCCTGTTTCGCGTACATACTGCGACGGAATCTTTCACCGCCCCTATTGTCATCAATGCGACCGGCTTTTACAGGTACCCTTATTCACCAGAGTACCCGGGACTCGACACCACCGAGGTAAAGGTGATGCACGCTCACGCCTATCGGGACCCCGAGGCCCTGGCGGACATCCTTGGCAGCAAAAGGGCGCGCCTCTTGATCGTCGGTAAACGCGTCACGGCGGGCGAACTCTTGATCGACCTAGCGCGTCACGAGTATGACCTGAACCTGAGTCATCGCGGAAGTATGAAGTTCGGACCCTCGCCATTTTGGCAAGGAGTCAACTCTCCCTTCGTCCTCGGCTTCGAGTGGTTGATGGCAAGCCTCAAGGTCAAGGCCAATTCCTACCCTCGGATGGCTGGAGGGAAAACCAAAGAGATGATGGACTCTGGACGCGTTCAGATTTTTCCAGACATCCAATCGTTCACCAAGAACACAGTGATTTTCACCGACGGGCGCGAGGAAGCTTTCGACTTAGTCCTCTTCGCCACCGGCTATCTCAGCGAGTGGACTCATCTACACCCCTTGGTCGGCGGTCCGCCCATAGCGCCCCGCCAACTCAAGCAAGGGGAACATCCCCAACACGAAGGCTTGTTCTTTTTGGGGTTCGACAATCAGTTTTCGATCAGAAGTCGCTACCTTCGTGGGATTCGAGAAGATGCTCCCCGGGTGATTCGGCAAGTCTCCATTCGTCTAGTGGATAAAAACCGAGCGGTTTGGCATTGATGCGGTCGATCCTATTAAGGTTGACGTGCCATGGCACGCTCCTTATAATTGCCAGAACTTTGGCCGAAGAAGTCCCTGGACGCGATGGCCCAGAAAAAGTTGATTGGAAGTCAAAATGGTCTCTCTAACACTGGTCGTACCTGTCCTGAATGAGGAAGTTCTCCTGGAAGACTTTATGGTAAAGACCGTGAGCGACCTCGAGGGCGCAGGCCTAGACTGGGAAATCTTCATGGTGAACGACGGAAGCACCGACGCCTCCCTGGCGATTATGCACAACTTCGCCGCCGATCATGAGAACGTCAAAGTCCTTGATCTTCCCATCAACTGCGGACCCGGAGCGAATCTACACCTAGCTTACTCTTTGGCCAGCAAAGACGTCGTCGCGTATGCCACGGTGGACGGATTCTATGATACCGCCGTCCTCCCCTCACTGCTCGTTCATTTCGAGGAGCACGACGCGGTCAGCGCTTACCGCACGGACCTGAAATCTCACCCCGGGTTCCGAAAGATCCAGACGATGATCAACGTTTATCTGCAAAGAACTCTCTTCCCTTACCAATTCGAAGCGGTTCATACCCTACAGATCCATCGACGCGATTTCTTGCAAACTGTGGGCCTGCGTGCCAGAACGCCTTTCCTTTGCTCAGAAATGCTTTATAGGGCCAAAGAAGCTGGCTTTTCTATCAAAGAGGTCGGCATAGAGTATCTGCCTCGACGCGCCGGCAAGGCGACGGGTGGCGACCCGCGGCTAATCTATCGAACGATGGGTGAAATCTTTTCCTTTTGGTTTCGTTGGTTCGTCCTCAAAAAGCCAATGCTGCCCCAGGGTTTCGACCTCCCCGCGGGTGGCGTTCGTAGCAAGACATCTATTCCTGACCAGACCCTAACGAAAGTGAGCTATTAAAACTATGGATGTCCGCGACCGGGCGCTCCTCGATTTGCAAAATGTTCTCGACATCAAGCCCCCCGTAAGGCCGCGATTTGATCCTCAAGAAGCCCGCTATCTAGATTTCAAGACGAGAGTCCGCAAACTCATGAAAGAAGCCCTCGGCGACCAGGGGCCTGAGTTTTTAGAGCAGTATTTTCTCAAGTTTCTGCCGGTCTTGGTTCGCGCCGCCGGCGAGCATGAGGGGCTCGATCAGATCGAGTGCCAAAGCCAACTCGATGAGATCGATGAGGTGTTCGAGAAGGACCTCCACAATCTGTCCCACTCACCCATGATCTTTCCCCTCAACAGACAGGTCTTTCGTCTGGTCTCCCCCGCCTCGCCTTCCTTAGACCTCGGAATCGGCCAAGGCCAAAATTCCACCTTCACGCTGGGTGGCCGCCCCCTTGACGTGGGCGCCGACATCATGGTGAGCAACCTGATGGAAGCCAGAAAAAGGAAGTCTCACAAGGCCTATGTGGCCATGGACATGGGCAATATCCCGTTCGCCGACGAAACCTTTCAAAGAGTTTACGCGCTCAACTGCCTCTACCATGTACAGATGGGGCGAAAAAAAGCTCTTGAAGAGATTTCTCGAGTTTTGGAGCCCGGAGGACAGGTCGCTCTTACTGATATTAGCTCTCACCTCACCGAGATGAAGCCCTTGTGCCAATTCTTTGAGATGCTAGGTTTTAAGGATCTGGCGACAGAGTTCAGTCGCTACTTCCTGAGCGGCTTCGGAGCCGACGGTACCCCGGGCGAAAAGAATTGGTATATTGAAACCTTGATGGAACTCGGCTTCGAGAATATCACGGTGCGCTATCTTCTCTCGCCTAGACTGTCCCAACTCTCTTACCTGTTCTATGACTGGCAAGCTCTTTTCAACTTGAATGCCCAGTCTCGCTTGGAAGGGGAAGAAGGCAAAAAGCTCCTGAGGGCCACCTATCGCCCGATGATGAAGTCCGTGGTCGCTCCCCTGATCCGACTCGACGAAGAACTCTGTTATAAGGAGCAGCGTGGAGGTTACATCTTCGTGACCGCCCAAAAACGTGGATCCTCACCAAAGAGAACTGGCAAGTTCGTTTGGGAAGACCACCTCATCTGCCCGACCAGCAAGGCTCCGTTAGTCAAAGAGAGCGACGCCTTTGTCTGTCACCAGTCCGACCGAGTTTACCCGACGGTGGACGGAATTCCGTTGCTGACCGATTTTTATTCTGACAACGTCGATACCACCTCGGCCAAAACCGCTCCGCCGGCGAAAGCTGAAAAGTAACTTGGCCGATGGAGCGGCTCTGGCCCAGAAGCTGACCTTCGAACCTCTCACGACCTGTATCGTCTGTGAAGGAACCGAGTTCGAGAGGGTTTACCATCGCCAGTATTTGGGTTCGGACTTTTATTGGACTCGATGCGGGACCTGTCGACTGTTGTTTCAGAATCCCCGGCCCACTCGTGAGGCCTTAGCCGCCATCTACAATTCCGACTTCTACTGGCAGGGTGACGAGCGCTCCGAGGACGGTCACCGAATGGGCTACAAGTCCTATCAAAAGGACGACGTTCAACGACTCGAACTGGGACGTCAGCGAATGACGCTGCTGAGCGCGCATCTTAAGAATGGCGGTCATCTCTTAGATATCGGGTGCGCCACGGGCTTTTTTTTGAAGAACGCAATCGATGTTGGAATGACGGGACTCGGTGTCGAACTCTCTGAGGACATGGCGCGTTACGGCCGTGAAGAGTATGGAGTGGACATCGCGGCCGTGGACTTCGACGATCTAGACCTCGAGCCAGAGTCCTTCGACGCCGTGACTTTCTGGGGGTGCGATTCGAACTTTCACGACCCCAGGAAGCTGTTTGAAAGGGTCCACGAGATCTTAAAACCCGGCGGATTTGTCTATTTCAACTTTTGGGACTTCGACCATCTCCTCCGTCCCATCCTGTTGGGCGACAACAAGATACTCTACAACAGCCTTTTCTGTTTCAACCGAAAAAATATCGCAATGCTCCTAGAGCGTTCCGGATTCACCACCCTGCACTGCAAGGGTGAATGGCGTCGAGTGACTCTCGATTCCGTACTGGCTTGGACCGGCCACCATCGACTTCTCGCATTGACTCGCCGCCTGAAACTCCCGGAGATCCCGATCTGGCTACCGGCGATGACGGGCTATGTCGTCCTCGCCCAGAAAAGCTGATGGAATACCTCCTTTTTGGAGTCGCTAGTCTTTTCGGTAGCGTCCTTGCCTGGCGTGCGCTCAAGGAAACCTGCCTTCTTCTTATCTTGGCCTTGGGACCTCTACTCGGCAGTTCGGCGTTGGTGGCCCTAGCCAACATAAAGACCCCATCAGGGTGGATCTTAGGTAGCCTCCTGATCGGCACGGCTGTCTTGGTCGCCCTGCCCGGGCGAAAACCCCCAGTGTGGCAAGCCATGTCCCGATGGCAAGGAGGCCTACTCGTCTTCAGCACCTTCGTGGTCCTGGTCTTCACCCAGTATCATCAAGTTCACGTGCTCGACGGAGATCGCTGGCTCCACGACAGTCAGATCGTGGCCTTTCAGCGGGGCATTTACCCTCCCGTGAACCCCCTCTTCCCAGACCTCGCGATGAATGGACACTTCGGTCGCGACTTACTGATGGCCACCCTAACTCAAGAAAAGACCGACCCCGCCTTTACCACGTGGTGGGTCACGCCACTTTTACAACTGTCCACCTTCTTGACGCTGTTCGCCGGCGTGCGGGCCTTCACCGCATCGCAAGGGCGCGGGTTCTTAGTGGCGAGCATGGTCTTCTTTGGAATGGATTGTGGCTTTCGAGTAGGTCTCATCGATAGCTATGACGGGTCCAACGGACTGGCCTATCCCCACCTCGTTCTCCTGTTTTATCTTATGAATAAAGTTCTGAGGGGAGCCACTTGGTCGACCTGGCTCGTGGCCGGCGTAGTACTTGGAACCTATCAACTCGTCTACATGACGAATTTCGCCCTGCTACTCGCTACAGGGCTTGCGCTCTTTGCCCTTTTCGCGCGCTCCAGAAACGCTTGGATCGGACTTTTGGTCACCGCCGTTTTGGCGATGGGTCTCGCGGTGACTGAAGGGGGTGCGTTCACCGACATGGCCCATCGAGGACTCCACCCGGAACTGGAGCGAGCGGAACAAAATCAGGGACTTCGGGTTTCCGTGACCTTTCCGAAAGAGCACATGTTCCAGGTCTTGACCTCGACTGCGGGGTATCATCGAACCTCGGTCGCCTACCGCACATCCTTGTTCGAAAGTTTCTATCGTCCACCTCAAGGGGAGGGCTATCTCTACATCTGGGAACCGAGATTCCTTCGCACTCACTGGCTTCCACTGTATCTAGCGCCTTTGTCCCTTTGGCTGCTGCGTCGCTCGAGCCTCGGCATGTCGTTCTGGCTCTTCGCGGCGATCTCTTATGTGTTGCCTGGACTGTTCTACTTCGGTCCAATTTTTGAATCGGAGTACTTTCGCTGGGAGTTCTCAGCGGCCTTCGGATTCGCTGCCGCCCTGGGACTTGCCCTTGGGGAGTGGCTCGAAGCCCGCCCCATTCGCTGGCGGCGAAAGCCGGAACCTCAAATCACTTTCAGAGCCGGCAGCGCAAAGTTTCTCTGCGCTATCGCCATCCTTGCCGCCAGCCTCGCGGCCGGAGAGAAACTGGTCAACGACGCGTTCATCGCCAGCCAGAAAAAGGGATATCAATGGTTCCCCGAGGTGAAGCAGTGGCGACTCAATGAGCCCACTTTTGGCCTCACAGTGGACATTATGGAAGCCTGCGAATGGCTCCGAGACCGAACCCTCCCCGGCCAGCAGGTGATGACGAATTTTCTCAATGACCGACCCTCGGGACTCTGGCCTGACGTCGTCACCGCCACCCTGTCGGGAGTGTTCCCTGCCGGGCATGCCTATCCATCAGAGACCGAGGGAGGCCCTCACGGAAATCCCGCGTTCCACCAAAACGGGCTTTATAGAGCGTTTTGGGCGTCCGGCGACCTCGTTCTCTTGGAGGGAAGCAAAGTGCGCTGGCTACTGGCCGACACCGGGCGCCTACCCGAGAGCGTCGTTAAAAAGCTCAAAGTTTTGCCGCACCAGTTCTTCGGAAAGCAAATCATCGCTGTGGACGTTCCTGTTTCGGAGGCTCCTAAGAACCTATCCACCCATTGGAGCCTTGCCGTCGACCCCAAGGCCATCGACAACGAGTCTTTGCGCCTAGGCTCACGATTCCAAGTCCCTGTTCAACTCGTCAACCCTGGAGCCGAAAGCCGGGCGACCCTCGTCATCGACAAGGCCGACGTGTCGCCCTTATACTACTCCATTGCAACCGGAACAACTCACCGAAACTGGACCGTCGTCACCCCCCTCGACGAGGGCAGATACCAAGCTAGAATTGTGGACGCGGACGACCAGACGAAGGCCAGTTTCGAATTCACCGTAGATTTTCTTCAGCGACTGGAGGCTCTGCGGATCGACGTTGATTTCCCACAGTTCAAAACGGACCGCTTCTATCAACTCCAGGGTCACTGGATGTCCGAGCAGCCTTTGACCTCCCTCGATGAAGTCGATATCGCGTATCGATTTCGACGCCCGAACGGGGACTACGCTTGGGAGGTCGACTTCATTCCCCAACCGTTGTCTCTCGAACTCCCCCGAGAAAGCGAATTCTCGCTGCAGGTTCTGACTCCCAAGCTCCCGGGACCTTACGAACTTGAGCTTTGGTTCACAGACAACAAGAGTGGGCGCCGCGTGAAGATGAAGTCCTCTATTCCGGTACAAGTAGACTCTTGATTCTCATCCTTGGAACAGTCTTCGGAGCGCTTGTCGTGCGCCGAATCTTCCGGGAGCCGTGCCCATGGCTTGCCGCCTGCCTAGCACCTCTGATCGGCCTTTTCACCCTCCTGCTGAGCGCCGTGCTCCTTGTGCCCCTGATGTCTTGGACCGCCTGGGCGCTTCTTGTTGGTGCGCTTATGATCTTGGGCGGAGTTCTCCTCAGAAGACTTGATCCCCCGGAGAATTACCGTTCGCTGAATCCCAAAACGCTGCTATATCTTATACCGGGGCTGGCGGGGGTCCTCATCTTCTGCTCGTTCCATCAGGCGGTAGGGATGGTCGTTGACGGCGACTTCTTCGTACACGCGGCCAACATCGGTCTCTTTGCCCGGGGATACCTTCCCCCGGTCAATCCCTTTCTAGGCGTTCCGATGCACGGACACTATGGGCGCGACCTTGCCATCGCCATCTTTTTTCGCTCCACCGGACTAGGCCCACTGACCGGAGAGTGGGTTCTTACGACAATTTGGCAAGCCCTCACGTTTCTCATTCTCTTCTTTTGGCTGCGCCGTGAATTCGACTGTGACATGGCGGGAGTGCTGGGTTCCTGGTTCGCCTTTTTCGGAATGAATTTCTCGGCTTATTGCGGCCTTTCGGAACTGCTCGCCAATAACAATCCGGTCTCTGTCTGCTTGCTGATCGTGGTCGGATGGGCCATGTTTCGAGCCAGAGACCTGGGCCGTGGGGCTTGGATCGCCGCCGGCCTGCTGCTGGGTCTCGACGCCCTCATCTACGAGTCCCACTTTGGAGTCATCGGCATGTCCTTAGGGATCCTGCTCTTCCGCCGCCCCAGAGTCGCTGTCTCCATCGGCCTCATCGGGCTTTTGGTGGGCGCTCTGCTGAGCGGTTCCATTCGTTCCGCTGCCCAGGGGGCTCCCGAAAACGGGGCGGAGCAGAAAGTTCGAATGCGGATCTTCAAGAAAGACCTGTTCCAAGTGCGAACGGACAATCTTCGGCCCTCTCGAGCCTTCGAAACGAAAGCCCGTCCGTGGGCGGCGGACTTTCGACCCACCTCGTCCTACCACGCCATCTGGAGCGCGCCCATCCTCAACGTTTTCTGGTATCCTGTTTGGCTGCTGCCCCTTTCTACTCTCTATCTGGGCTGGCGGGCTAGGCGAGACCAACGCTACGAGGCCGGGATCTGGTGGGCAACTCTGGCCTGGCTTTCCCTTCTGATGCCGGCCCTCATAGACTTTGGAGTCTTCGAGCCTGAAACGGCGCGCTGGCTGGTCGTGACGGCTCTGGGCGCGGCCATCGCCTTAGGGGTCAGTCTAGCTCTGTGCTGGCAACAGTGGTCTTGGCGTGTCCTGCCGGTTTTGTTCGTCTTGGTTCTGATCAACAGTTTCGGCCTCAAAATCTCAGCCACCGACATGGTCCACGCCTATCGCCACCCCGGAACTCCGCTGCCCATCGGTCGGCCCGGCCTTCCACCCGGCATTGGACTACTGCCAGACCCCGGCCTAGCCCTCGACTACCACTATGGGATTACGCCCGAACTGCTACAGGCGGCCGCCTGGCTTAGGGAAAATTCTCACCCCGGCCAACGTTTCATCTGCGACAACCGAAATCTCCCCACCAATGCTCGAGGTTCGATTATCGGCGCCGTTGGACTCCTTCCAGCTATGGAGGCTAAGCCACCGGTCTGGTCGCGCAGCATCGAAAGCTATCAAGCCAACTTGCAACAGCGTGGATTCTGGGAAACCCAAGACCCTTGGCGTCTCGATCAAGATGTGGACTGGCTCTTGACGGGACCCACCTCGAAGGGCGTGGGAACCCTGGTGTACGAGAACGTTGGCGCGAAGGTCTATTCCGCTCCTAAATCGCAGCCGAAACCCCATTTCGTTCCAGTTCCCTTCCAGCTCAGTTTTCCTAGGAACGGCGCACCCAACGCACGGCTGGTCTTAGGGTTCAAGGGCACCATCGGCACATGGTTCGAACTCCGCTTCCAGCCACTTGGGGAACAGGAGTTCGTGGCCGACGAGAATCTTCAAGGGGACATCAGCAAAGGCGAAATGGTCTTCATTACCCCGTACGTCGGTGGGGAATACATGCTACAGGCGCGCGTTGCTGGTCAAGAGACTTGGGAGGATTTCGGAACCTTCACAACGTCTGGATGAGATTGACCGTCGGCAAAATCGCGGCCAAGACAATGAACCCCACGACGATACCCATGAAGGCCATGATGATTGGCTCAAGGACCGACGCGATATCGTTGAGAGCCAACTCTACCTCAGAGTCGTAGAGATTGGCGATGTGGCGGACCATGTCCGACAAGTTCGCCGACTCCTCACCCACGGAGATCATCTGAATAGCCGCGTTGGGGAACACTTCGTATATGCCCAAGGCTTCGCCGAGGGACGATCCTTCCATCACGCTCTCCGTGGCTCGATTGAGTCGATAGGCTATAAACTCGTTGCCCGCCGCCTGGGCGGCCCGCTTCATGGTCGCGGTCATAGTGAGCCCGGCGTCAAGCATCCCCGACATAGAGTACAAAATTCTCGCAGTGGCGAGTTTTCGATAGATGCCGGACATCACCGGAATGTAAAACGGTATCGAGTGCAGTTGACGGAGTTTCTCTGGATGGTCGCGCAAGTAAATTCGAATCCAGGGACGTCCCAACCACAAGCCCACCACGCCTAGCGCGAACAATACACTCAGAATCGGGACGAAGGTTCGACTGGACATAAGAATCCTGGTGGGCAGCGGAAGTTCGACACCCATGTTCTCGAACATGGGAGTCATCATGGGCAAGACAAAATATACAAAACCCAAAATCGCGGCAAAGGAGACCACCAGGAGAACACACGGATAGGTTATCGCGGAAATGACCTTCTTCTTCATGTTGGTCTGGCGTTCTAGGAGATCGGCCAGGCGCCGAAAAGCGGTTACGATCTGGCCAGATTGCTCACCCATCTCCGCCAAAGCGATATAAACGGGTTCGAAAATATGCGGATACTTCCGCATGGCATTGGAGAAGGTGTGGCCACTGGCCACTTCAGCGGCTATATTGCTCACCACGGTTGGGAGATCGCCCTCGGAATTTTCTCCGTAGTATAGGAGGGCCTGGTGCAGCGGAATCCCTGAGCCCAACATGGTGGCGAATTGGCGAGTAAAGATCGTCAAGTCTTCGCCAGAAACCCGGTAGCGACGCTCGCCTTTACCCATAAGCCCACGCAACTGAGCCTGGAACTCTTCCAAGGGCGTCAGTTTAATGTTGCGCTCGGCAAATTTCTCTTGTCGGGATTTTATTTTCGCCACCTTCCTAACTTCTCTCTATGGGCGAAGCTTCCTCGATAAGAATGTTAACAATCCGCCAGCCTGTAAAGATCGTGACTCAGAGAGTCAGGGAAGGAAGGAAACCGACCCAAGCAAAAGCACTCTCTTAGAGAATTCATGCCCTTGTCCGTCATACTAGTTGCCCTTTCACTCCTTTTGGGGTTCCAGATCAGTCGGCGGCTGTTGCGACCGGGGGCCTCGCTCGGCGAAGCTTTTACCATGGCCCCATTGTTCGCGACCCTTCTGCTCATCTGGGGCAGCAAGATGTGGAGTCCCATGGAGGGTCGCGCATGGTTTGCCGCGCTCTTACTCTTCGTTAATCTCGCGCTAGTCCCAATGTCGATAACGAGACGGGAGGCGGCCCCCGCGGCGGACTGGGCCTTCAGTCGCCGGTTCACTCTGCTGCTGGGCATCTTGCTGAGCCTTATCCTATGCACAGTGATCTACGGACACTTTCACAGCGTCTACCATGGGAATTGGATTCACGATCCCTTGATCGCCGGCTACGCCTTGGGAATATCCGCACCCGTACATCCCTTCTTTCCCTGGGTGCCAATGGATTTCCAAGATGGACGTGACCTGTTGATAGGCTTTCTACTCCCCCACGGGCGAGATCCTCTGGCAGTGACCTTCTGGCTCAACCCCCTGCTGGCGCTCTCGGCGGCCGGGGTTCTCTGCTTGACTCTGCAGCGAGGAAAAGCCCGGTCGGGCTCCATCCTAGCGGGACTCGCCATGCCATATTTTACGATCTGTAACACGGAAAGTCCGGGCTGGACCGATCGATTTATTCTGATCGCCGCCATCTCGATTCTCTCCCTCTGGCTCAACAGCCGCATCTTGGACCTCTTCGATACTCCAGAAGAAAGGGGGGACCTCATCGGTCTTTGGGTTGCCTCGGGAGCGGTCTTGGGCCTGTCGGCGTGCGTCAACGCCAGTCTCTTCGTGCTCCTCTCACTCACTGGAGTCGTCCTTCTCGTTCCCGCCTTCATCCGATCGGCTCGCAAACTGCGTCTAGCGCTCGCGATAGCAGTCGTCACATTGGTCGCAACCGCATGTCTGCTGACTGTAGGAGGAGAGGCTCTCCTTCTTTGGGTTGCAGATGCTGCAGTCTGGATGCGAGGGGCAGGCCCTTTCGAAACGCTTCCTAGAGGGCTGCTTTTCCCTCCTGCCCTGCCCATAATCCTGAGCCCACTTTCGCTGCTCTGGCTTCTCTATAGAAAGGCGTGGTATGGGGTTCCCTTCTGGCTGTTCGGAGGGATGGCCATCCTGGTTTCACCTGCTATCCCTTTCTGGGAGTCCGCGGCGGGCTTCGGACTCGCCGTTCCTCTGGGATTGATGTGCGGAGACCTGATAACGCTTCCCGATTCTTCCTCGCCAGAGCCTGTCAAGTTTCACCAGAGGGCCCTTGGTGGTTTAGCAATGATCGTTCTCGTCTTGACGCTGCTGCCGACCATACTCTGCGCGAAGAAGAGCATCGTCGGGGCACTGAGTCAGACCACCAAAACGGAACAGACTCCTGGGCCGTGGCGGGTCCGACAGCGACAGTTCGGCATCACCGCAGCCGATATCGCGGTCGCCGATGCGCTCTCATCACAGATTTTACCCGGCGAAACGGTGCTCACCAACCTCGGGGACCAGACTCCTGAAGGCTTCTGGCCTGACTATGTTCTAGCGGTATGGACGGGTGCGCTTGTGCGCGGTCGAACGTATCCTGACTTGCCAGAAACGTTCTCTGGAAGCTCCTTGTCAGTGTCCCCCCCTCCTTATTGGCGTTCCGAACTGCAACGAAGTCTGCTGGCCGGAAACCGACTGGATCTGTTATGGAATAGTGGGATCGACTGGCTCGTTCTGGACCCCGCGAAAACAGAACTGAGCGGACGTCTTGAGACCTCAGGATACGCCCGTAAGGCCGCGGACCACACAGATAAGGCGGGGGCCCAACGGGAACTCTGGAAGATTAGCCCACCGTCCACTCTCCAGGTCGCGCGCCTCCCCTCTCAACCGCCCTTCCGTAGTCGGACACTGCTGGAGAGTCCCGACGGGCTTCTACCTCTTCATCGCGTTGAGCACCTCGCTTGGAACCCCGGACAGATCTACAGGCTTCGCGTCAGTGCCGCCAATCCGGGTCGAAAAGCGGCCAGACTGGGATGGCTGCGACTCACGCTTCTCGATGTTCAAAAAAATCCCGTGACAGAACCCCTATTCTACCTTCTAGGGGCGAACCCGCTCCCTCCGGGAACGGGTGATATTCACGATATCGTATTCGTGACTCCCCTCTTTCCAGGCCACTTTCAAGTTCACGGGGACCTCATGGTCAGGGGCGGAACGACTCAACTGTTCTCGTTCCCTATTTATGTGTCATCGGTAGACTCTGCAGGCGTGGCTGGGGCCTTCACTCAGATCGTCCTGAAACAGTGGACCTCCGTGGCCCCTGGTAAAGAAGGGACAGGAAACGTCGAGTGGAACACTATCGCGCCTCGACGAAATGGTGTCTACGAGTTGAAGTCAACAATATCAAACAAAGTTCGCTCCGTATGAACGGAGCTCAATTCGTCTCCCAAAAGACCTGCTATCTTTGCGGCTCTTCGGAGCGCTGTACAGAGGCTGAAGTGGGAACCGGTATCGGAGAATTTCACCTACGCTGGGTACGTTGCCGGGACTGCTCGCTGGTCTACCTAGACCCCCGTCCGAGCACCCACGCGCTCTCCGTCCTGTACGATTCCGGGAGCTATTGGCAGGGTGGCGCCAACGGGTATCATGATTATCTCGCCGACGAAAAATGGCGTCGTCGACAAGCCGTCGCGCGTGCCGACTGGTTCGCCGGCAAACTGCGTGATGAGCACGGCGAATCTCAACTTCGAGTCCTCGAGATCGGTTCCGCCGCTGGGTATTTCCTGGAAGCCTTGAGCTCCCATCAAATAGAGGTTGAGGGACTTGAGTTGTCTCGTCCTATGGTGCGTCTTTCCCAGCAACGGGTCCAGGGACGAGGTCTCGTTAGGCAGGGATTCGTTGAGGAAGCCCAATTCGACACTCCCCGATTTCAGGGCTTAGCGGCGTGGGGCTGTGATTCCAACTTCGACAACCCCAGACAGGCCTTTGCGAGCTTCGCCCGCTGGCTGGCTCCCCAGGGACTGCTGACCATGAACTTTCATCAGCACGACCACTGGGCTCGAGCCCTCAAGGGACGGTTCAAAAAAACTCCCAACGCGCTTTATTTCTTTAACGCGGGCCACATTCGCCAACTGCTCGACGAGCACGGTTTCGAACTGCTCGACCTCTCCACAGAGTTCCAATGGATGAGCTTAGCCAGCGTTTTTCACCATACAGGTCATTCGTGGTTGCGGCCGCTTCTCAAAACACCGTTGGCAGATGTTCCGCTGCGGCTGCCAGTTTTAGGCTCCTATCGCTTCCTAGCCCGAAAACTGTAGAGAGTTTTGACGCTTTAGCGAAACGTCCCGCCGTCGAGTCGCCATCCTTGACTAGAGAGAACCGCCAAATAGAGCGCCTCCAAAACCTTACGGCGCCCGTTTTCCTCGACCTCGATCTCCGCCTTGATCCGGACATGACGCTGGTCGACGGTCTCGGCTTTACCGATCGAGTATGCGGTCACCCTAGTGGAGCGATATCCGCCTTCAAAGGTCGAATAGGAAAGCTCTTCCCTCCACTCAGGACTTAAAAGATCGTAGGCGGCTCGAAAATCTTCAGATTTGAGCGACTTGAGGTAATTTTCTAAGACTCGATTCGCTCGGGAGTGAAGTTCTTCGGTATTGAAACCTTGCGAAAAGAATGACTCATCGATCTTTTGACCGGGTTGTACGATCTGCTGCTCCATAGCCAGAGCCGTGGGGGCGGGAGCGAAAATCCTCTTGAGACGTTGACCTAATTTGACGCCGCTAGCTCCCATGACGAAAAGAAGCAACAGGCAGACCGCGGCTTCCATGAGAGCGCTCGAAAGCGGCTTGACGACCTCGCGGCCGAACGTCTGTCCCTGCTCTTGAGCCGACCGTCCGAGCCCAGCCACGAAGGAGGAGAAATCGATTCCGAAGCGCCGGGCGCTCCCTTGAAAACTGGCCCACCGCTCGGAAGCAGGTACCGAAACCAATGGAAAGTCCGGGGCACCGACGCCTGTTGCTGAGGGAAGCGAGGTGACTGCTTGGGTATGGTCCCCGTCAAAGTCTCCGAGATTCTCGCCCCCATCGCCGTCGGCATCGTCCGAGCCTGAAGTTTCGCCGCTGGAACCTTCTTCGCCCTCGCCTTCAGACTCTTCCTCGGCCGCCTTGCGGCGTCGCCGAGAACTCAGGCGCCGAGATCGAGACAAAGGAGTGCGACGTTTCCGTTTGCCTTCTTCTTCTTCTTCTTCGCTCATTGCTGAGGAGGCTTCTCGGGTGCGGCCTTCGCGACCTCCGTTCTCAGGACGAGGCCGGGGAGATCTCTGGCTCTCGAAAGCTTTTCCAGTAGCCTTGGCGAGGAGAGGACCTGCGAACATGGAAGGGACGCGCGTTGTTGCCTCTAATCACGATACCTCTCTTGCTAGGCTGGCTTCTTTCTCGTCGCTGTCTGAACCGGTCTGACTGGCTGTCGGTGACCGGAGAAACGATAGCTTTGGCCTTGGTGCTCACATTGGTCGGCGTCAACGGCTGTCTTCGTCTTTTGGGCTCCCAGGTACATTTCGGACTGAACTCGTTGGAACTCTCGGTCTGGCTCACCCTGTTTTTGCAGGGAGTTTGCAGCGCTTGGCTGCTTTGGAAAATTCCGTCAGAGACCCGAAGGTCTCCACTTGATCGACGCGCTTGGCGGTCCATAGTCGTCTTGAGCGTCTCGGTTCTGCTTTTTACCAACGCCCAGCAGATTGCGAACATCGACGACGATTACTGGATCCACGCTCCACTGCAGGGACTTATGCGCAGCGGAAACTTTCCGCCTTTCAACCCATACTTTTCCGACCTTCCGATGATCGGGCACTATGGACGGAATCTCGCCATCGCTTCCTTTTCGTTTCTCTCGGGATGGGATGTTTTCCTCAGCCAGCACCTCCTCACGAGCGGTCTGCAACTGACGACACTTTGGCTTTTCTTTGGTACCTTCTTGCGCGCGTCCAATCGTTGGCAAGCCGCTCTGCTCGGCACCGGGTTCCTCTATTTTGGCATCAACGCCGGGGGGCGGGCCGGGTTGATCGACACCATGCAAAACAACAACGCCTTTGTCCATCTCTACCTAGCCCTTCTTTTGAGCCTCACAGTGGAAGTTTGGAAAAACGGATCTCGGACCGCCACGATACTGGCCGGCCTCTGCTTGGGGTCCTACGCCATCGTCTACGAAACCCACTTCGGTCTCGTCTTTTTGACGATCCTAACGGCCACCCCGATCCTCTGGAGCAGGGGCTTGATTGGAAAAAAACAAGCACTGACAAGCCTGGGGATTCTGGCCGTGGCAGCACCTTTAGCTTTGACTCAAGGCGGGCCTCTCACCCAGATCGCCCAAAAAGCTCTTCATCGGACCGAAGCCGGTCAGGTGCAAACGTTATCCAAAGGGATGCAAAACCAGAGCCAATCTCTGGCTATCAGTTTCCCGAAAAAAAATCTCTTCCAGATCCTTCTGGAGCCCGGAGAATACCAGCGTGTCTCGCACATCTACACCCTGAACACCCCGCTCAAGCTTCTCTATACGCCTCCATCGACCGATCGTGGCTATGCCTACATCTGGTCTTGGGCTGTGCTAAAGATCCATTTCCTTCCCCTTTATCTCTTGCCGTTTTCCGTCTTCATCCTTTGGCGAAAAGGCAGCTTTGAGGGTCTTTTTCTAGGCGTTTTTGGTACGATTTCCTTTCTCACACCGGCCCTCGTCAATTTTGGACCGATCTACGAGTCAGAGTACTACCGTTGGGAATTCGCGGCGAGCCTTGGATTCGCGGGCGCCCTGGGGCTGGCCCTAGGAGTGGTTTCCGAACTTCGACCGACCGCGCCCTTCGCCGTCCGTCGGGGGCGACTTGTCGTCCGTCGAGACGGCTTCAAAGTCATACTGATTTGTCTGATAGCGCTTCTCAACAGCTGGGCTGGTCTGCATTTCGTCTCTGGGCGCCTCTCAAAAGCGCTCAGGCAGGCCCCGAACAACTGGCTCGTCTTTCCCTCCACTCAAGACTGGCTGACCCGACACCGGGTCCTGGACTTCGACAACCTTGACTACTCGGCGGCAGCTTGGCTCAAAAAAGCTGTACGACCCGGGGACAGACTGCTCACTAACTTTGACCAAGAGAACAATTTCTCCATACTTTTCGAATCCACGTTGACGGGACTGACCGGCGCGCGCTGCGTTGGCCACGCTCTCCCTACGGACAAGGAAGCCATCGGCACAACCCCTTTTCGTCGAGGCCCCGCCGCTGTTCTTTTCTGGGACGCCTTTCGAGGGGAACCTCTCCGCCAACTTGAGGTGAACTGGGTCTACTAT
>JBBKWP010000177.1:0-9313 GCA_037968995.1 Candidatus Xenobia bacterium | reverse complement strand
AGGTGGCGCTGTCGTCGGCGGGCTGGTCGGTGTACTGATCGAGATGGGAGTTCCCGAAGAGGATGCCCATACTTATTCTGAAGCCGTTCGCCGAGGAGGCACGGTGGTCGCTGTGACGGGACCCGCGAGCAAAGTTGAGACAGTGGCGGAAGTCTTTCGGAGATTTCAACCCATCGACATGCAGAAGCGCTCCGCGACGTGGCGCAGTGATGGATGGAATCGGTTCGATCACACCACCGACCCTCTCACCCGCGACGCCATTGTGGAAGAACGTACCCGGTACGTTGCCACTCGTTAGATCAGCAGCTTCAAACCCGGAGTGGGGCCTTTAGCCTCAAATCGACGCCCCCCCATCAGATGGGGGGCGTTTTTCTGTTTGCCCGTTTAGTCTTACAAGAGGCTGCTCAAAGACTCAGTGAGGTATAGGGGGCATCCCAACGGGTCCCCGCCGTAAAGCCCAAATTTACCATCTGTTGGGACCACACGACGGAAGGCTCGGGATATGAGACATAATCGCTTGTTGAGAGATACTTAGTTTAGAAGAAATCAACACAACAGGAGAACTACAACAATGTTTAGCTGGGCCATCACTTTTTTTATCATCGCACTCATCGCAGCCTTCTTAGGATTTAGCGGACTCGCCGGCGCCGCCGCCGGTGCCGCGAAGATCGTCTTGATCGTCGCCGTCATCTTGGCCATCGTGGCCATGGTCACCGGAAACTTTAAGGGTCGAGTCTAGACCCTTCGCACCGGCCCACCCCACCAAATTTGGGCCCAGCACTCAAACACTAGACCTCTCGCTCGCGCGGGAGGTCTTTTTGCGCTAGCTCTCCACGTCACCAGACGCAGGCTTACAGCGGCGGAGGCCGGCATCAAGCCTGTCCAACTTGAACTTGAGTCTGCTCCCCCTCTTTAGGGGCGGGGCAGCACTCCCGCCAGATACACGGCGCTGACATGGAGAAGATGGTTGAAGCGACCGTCCTCAATCATGATTTCGAGTTCTTCCAAACTGGCATAGCTCACCTCCACTCCCTCTTCGCCGGAAAACGAGGCGTCGGGCGCCTCGCAGACGGCGTGGAAAATGTGTTGCCAGTTTTCTAGTCGGCCGGTGTCGGTGCGATAGGACCCCACCCGCCTCATGGAGGTTGGCCGCAAGCCTGTCTCTTCCATGAGTTCACGCCGGGCGCACATTTCTGGTTCCTCGTTGGCTTCCAAGGTGCCGGCCGGGAGTTCCAGAGTGAACTCCTCGACAGCCGGTCTATACTGGCGCACCAGCGCCACGCGTCCCAGGGGATCGGTGGCTACAATGGCGACGTAGTCTGGTAGCAGTAGCGAATAGTAGTCTTCGCATCGGCCGTGCTGCGAAAGGTCTTTCTGGACCAAGGTCACCCAGGGGTTCTGGATTAGCACTTCGCGGCGGAGAATTGATGGGGAGTCGCTCATGGATCTGCGTTCGTTTTTAACAAAGTGGAACCTTCAGGTTCTCCTTGGGGCCGCCCTAACCCGTACTCAAGATGCCTTCTTCTTCCAAGGAGTGGACGATGAGCGCCGAACCGACGTCCCTGGTCAGGGCAATTAATGAGGCGGCATAAGCTTTGGCATCCTCAGCTTCGGGAGCCAGGAGTCCAAGGAGGACCAAGTCCGTTTTTGTGCTTTCGTCACGAATGATGTCGCCTACCGTGCGGTCTTCTCGTACCAGGACCTCAGGTGTGGCATCGACTCGGAACTCTTTTAAGAGTTTCACCAATTCGGCATTGGCGCTGGTGACTAGGGACTCGGATTCTACCACCTGAAGCAGTCTGATGGTGGCGTGGCGCCAGTCGGGGTGTAGGCGGATCAAGTGCGCCAAGAGCAGCATCAAGGGCGCATTTCCGCCCATCCCTCCCCACCAAACGTCGATACTTGCGTGATTCCCCCAGCTTCGCTCAGCGTGGTGACGCAGCATCATCACGGACTTGCCGAAGAGCGCCGCCCGACGCACTTTGTGCATCTGCAGGGTGAGTCCCTCGGGTGTTCCGCTCATGCCCATAAGAATCGCGTTGGAACTCAAGCCGCCCACGCCGTGAGCCTGCATGGCGACATCGGCACCCGTCCAGAAATCGTTGGCGGCGACGCCGGCGCTGAAGGCCAGGACGCCACGCTCTTTAATGTAGTCCTGGATGCTTCGCTGGGCTTCCCGGATCGCACCGGAACGGACCAACTCTTCGGGCTCTCCGGACACCACCTGAACGAACGTGACGATGCCTTTCCCGGTACTGAGCCATTCGGACATTTCCACTAGATGCTCACGGTTATGGGGTTGACCAGTGAACACCAGAATGCTGGGGCGCCAGTTCTTGATGTGCCAGGTAACGTTCTGGAGCTGAATCAAAGCGCGGCGGGCCAACGCGAACCAGACTCCGCTTCTGACATCGCCCCAGGTGCGCTCGAGAGATTTTCTTTCCAAGTGGATAAAAATACCGGTACTCACCACGATGGCGATCACCGTTGCCGGGGCGTTGATCAAGAACATAGCGCCGTAGCACCCGATCCCGCCTATCAGCGAGATCCACCAGCGAATCTTGAATTTGGGACGAAAGCTCGGATTGTCGACCAACACTTCGATGGCCGCCGCCATGTTGGTCATTCCATAGGTGTTCAAGAAGAACATCGTGATGATTGGGGCCACGAAATCGAGGTCTCCGGCCCAAATGGTAACGAGCGCTATGACTGTGGTTAAAAGGACGCCCATACGCGGCTCGGTAGCGCTTCCAAGTTTGTTTTTGAGGATTTCTGGCACGACGCCGTCGTCGGACAAGGCCTCTAAAGTTCTGGGAGCGGCTAAAATACTTCCCAAGGCTGAGGACAGCGTGGCGGCGTAAACGCCCGCCAGAATGAGCAAAGGCCATCTGGCGATGCCCTGCATTACCAGCGGATTGCCGAGGAGTTCACTGCGCGGTCCGTGGTATGCCATCCAGGTCACGGTCGCAATGTAGATAGCGGTGGATATCAAGACCGAGGCGATGGTGCCTTGGGGAATGGCTTTGGCGGGATCTCTGAGATCGCTCGACATACTAGCACCCACCGTGATGCCGGTGACGGCCGGGAAGAAGACGGCGAACACGCTCCAAAAACTGTGGCCGGGATGGTACTCGGGCTCCAATATTGGGGCAGTGATGGTCCCCCAACCTCCGCTGAAAAACGACACCAGGGAGGCGGCCAGTACTCCCAGGATCAAAAACTGTATCTTGAGGGCGAAGTCAGCCCCCACCCAAGCCATCAAGGCAAATGTCAGAGCGACGCCGGTAGAGACCCAGCGACCGTTCAGATCGGGAAACTCCGCGGTGAGAGCTTCCGTGAAGCCTATGATGTAGAAGGCTACGGAGACCGCTTGGGACAAATAGAGTGGGATCCCGATGGCGCCTCCGGCTTCGATGCCGAGGGTTCGTGAGATGACGTAATATGTGCCACCTGCGCCCACCCGAAGACTGGTTGCGATCACGGATAGGGACAAACCGGTGATCAACGAGATGGAACTCGCTAGGACGACGATCGCCAGGGATTGATAGAGTCCGGCCTGCGCTACGACCCATCCTGTTCGAAGGAAAAGAATAATTCCTAAGATGGTGAGGATGTTGGGAGTGAAGACGCCGTCTATTGCGCCGAATCGTCCTCTATCTTCGTTCACTCGACCAAACTTCTGTTCGATCCGGATAAGACCTGTTAAAAGGATAGTGGACTGATTCCACATAGGGGATCGTTTCTGATTTGTGTTAACAAATTTGAAACGTCCTCTACCCTGAGTGGTGATAAAGTTGACCCAACCTCCCGAGAAAGAAAAAATTTCGTGAACTCAGTCAACACATCGAGCGCCTCATCGTACAAGCTCCGAATCATGAACAAGAATTTCACGGTTCCAGCGGCGTCCGCCGAGAAAGCAAAAGAGCTGGACACCAATGGTGACGGTTTTTTGCAGAGTTCCGAACTCAAGGCTGAGGTACTCGGCGACACACCCAACGCGAACAGCACAGGGTCCCGCGACCTGATTCAAGAGTTCAAATGTCAGTTGGCCGACGTTCCCAACCCTCACGCCAAAGGTTACCACTCTTTCGAAGACGTGGAGCGAGAGTTGGCTGAGGTGGCGCAAGATCATCCCGACATCGTGAAGCGTGTGAGTCTAGGGAAGACCGCGGAGGGTCGTGACATCTGGGCCCTCAAGATAAGCCAGAACGCACAGGCCGACACCAGCCACAAATCCGGAATAGTGGTGACGGGTTGCCATCACGCTCGGGAGTGGATGACAGTGGAAGCTCCGCTGCAATTGATTCACGATCTCACGGACCACGCGCAGTCTCCTGAGAACCAGAATCGGTTGAACGAGGCTGAAGTTTGGGTGGTTCCGGTGGCCAATCCCGATGGCTACGAGTTTTCCCGCAACGAGAACAACTATTGGCGCAAGAATCGTCGTCCCGTGGAAGTTGACCAGAACGGCAAGCCCAATTCCGCCATCGGTGTCGACCTCAACCGCAACTATTGGGACGGGAAAGACGAGCATCTGTTTGTCTATCGTCCCGACGGAGACACCCCGGGAAACACCCGCGACGACTTCTCGGCTACCAGTGACAACCCTCGAAGCGACACCTATCGAGGACCCTTTGGAGGCTCCGAGGCGGAAGTCAAGGCGCTCCTCGACCTGGAACTGAATCATCCCAACATCAAGGGAGTGATCGATTACCACTCCTATGGAGACGTCATCCTCTATCCTTTCGGCCATACAACGAAGCCTTCTCCCAATGAGGCACTCTACAAAGAGATCGGAAAGCAGATGCAGAGTGCCTCGAGTGGATTCGATCTTCAGCAAAGTGTGGGTCTTTATCCAGCGTCAGGCACCTCCGACGACACCCACGATGTCAACGGGATCTTGAACTTCACCATCGAGATGGGCAAGAGTTTCCAGCCCAACCCGAGAGAGATCCCCGCCCAAACCGCACGAGTTTCCAAAGCCAGCACTTCTTTCATAGACCAGATCATCGCGCTCGATGACGCCGGTCGTCTGCCTCGCCACAGCGTCGCCTAACCCACTTCAGTTCTCCATCCCCTCCTACTTTCTTAACATCTCCTCGAGTTTGGGGAGGGCGTCCTCTAAGGTCTGCCTGGGGTTCGGCGTCATGCTCCAGAGGTCTCCCTCGGCTTCCAGGCGTGCGGGCATCGTTGTGATCGTGAAGTCTCTGGGCCCTAGATCGCTGTCGAGTTCGGACCAGCGCAAGGGTGCGCTCACCGAAGCCACCGAGGTGGCCCTCACGGAGTAAGCGCAAGCCATGGTGGCCGCGGTCCGATTTTGCGGGACATCGATGTAGACGGAGTTCTTTGGTCGTTTGGCCGGGGTTCGTACTAGGGTGATGAGCTTCGGATAGCGTCTTCGTAGGATGTCGGCCATGACACCGGCGGCTAGGCGGGAATGCTCGAATGAGTACCCGGCTTTCAGTGGAACGAAGACGTGAAGCCCTCTCGACCCTGTGGTTTTGAGTTGAGCTTGCCAGCCGAGATCGTCTAACAACATTTTGAGATATCTGGCCACGGTCTTGATCTTTTCGAACTCACAGAACTGGGGATCCAGGTCAAAGAGAAGGCCGTCAGGGCTGTCGAGGTGGGGGCGTCGCGATAGTGTGGCGTGAATCTCTATACTTGCCAACTGGGCGAAGTATTCCAAAGCCATGGCTTGGTCGCAGAAAATGGCCTCATCTCCCGGTTTTACCTCTTCCACCGGAATCCACTCAGCAAAGCCTGGAGCGGGATGTTTCTGAAAGAAGTCCTGACCGTTCACTCCATCGGGATAGCGTCGCAAGGACAGCGGTCGGTCTATGAGGTGAGTGAGCATGGTCGGTCCGAACGTTCCATAGTAGGCGATGAGGTCGCCCTTGGTGAGCTTGACGTCTGGGAAGAGAATCTTCTTGGGATTGGAGATCTTCACTTTGGGCGCCGTCGAGGGGGCGTTCTCTTTTGCCGCAGTGGCTTTCTCGACGACTCGTTCCTTCGGAGGCGTCTTGCTTGCGAGTCCGATGTAGACAGGGTGACGCAGCTTTCCACCCGGAGTCAGTTCGGCGAACTCCACCTCCACGGCGAATTTCGGTGAGCACCAAGTGATTTTGGTCGTCGCCTTCGGGACGTCTTCGATGATGGGTGAGTCCACTTCGCACTCTTGAAGACGCGCCTTCCACTCCTTGAGGGGTTGGCTCGACATTCCGGTCCCGACTCGACCCATATATTCCCAACGTCCGTCGAGTTCGCGGGCCAGCAACAGCGAGCCAATTCCTGAGCGGGTGCCTTTGGGGGCGGTAAAGCCGACCACGCTGCAAGTAAGACTCTGTTTGGCTTTGAGTTTAAGCCAATACCGACTACGCCCTTCCACGTACGGACTGGAGCGCTTCTTGGCAACCACTCCTTCTAAGCCTTGGGCGGTAACCGCCCGGAAAATGTCGCGACCGCTTCCGGGAAGGGCTTCGGAGAGACGAACCCACCCATCGGGTCGGAAGACCTCTGTCAGCAACTGGCGCCGAGTGGTCCAATCCAACGACCTAAGGTCCCGTCCGTCCAAATAGAGGAGGTCGAAGGCGTAAAACACCGCGCGATGGCTGCGGGCCGAAGCTTCGATGAGGTTGCGGTCCGAGATCTGAAACCGAGAAGCGACCTCCGAGAATTGAGGAGATCCCCCGGCGTCAACAACCACGATCTCCCCGTCGAGAACAAAGGATTCGGCGGCAACGCGCGCGCGCAGTTCTTGAAATTCGGGGAATTTCTTCAATAACGAGTTTCCGCCTCGCGATTCAATCGTTAGCGATTGCACCTGGCAAGTGGCGATGGCTCTCAGTCCGTCCCACTTCACTTCAAAGGCCCAGTCTTCGTCATCGAAGGGCTCGGCGATGTGCGCCAGCATGGGCTGGACCTTTCGCGGAAGCGGCTTCGAGGTCGTCCTCTGAGGCCAGGCTCGCTTTTTTGGCTCTGGGGCCCGTCGCCCTTCGGACACTTCGTTCCAAGTGCGTCCACTCGCCGCGCTCCAGGGATAGTCCTCAGGGTCCCACTCTGTTTGGCTCCAAGAATCGTCTTTCTTGATCCAGAGCCATTGGCTCCCTTTAGTGCGCACCAGCGTCCACTCGCCGGCCACTTTTTGCCCCCAGAGTTTAAGCTTGATCTCTCCTTGGGCGAGGGCTTCGTTCACGTCCTTATTTCCGACGGATTCCCAGTAGCCGATGTCGAAGACCATCATAACGCCGGCCCCGTAGTTGCCTTCCGGTATCGTTCCTTCCCAAGCGAGATATTCTAAGGGGTGGTCCTCGGTTGCCACCGCCAGCCGTTTGCTCAGCGGTTGAAGCGAAGGTCCTTTCGGAACGGCCCAACTCAAAAGAACACCGTTGTGTTCTAATCTAAGGTCGTAGTGGACATGGCGGGCTTGATGACGCTGTAGGGAAAATCGCCATCGAGACGGTGAGCCCGAGGTGTCGCCTTTGGGCTCTGGAGTGTCCGCGAAGGTGCGCTTCTTGCGATACTCGTTCAGTGCCACCGTTAGCGGGTCGACCAAAGAGAGATGACTTGGCCCCGCGGTTCGAAGGTCTCGAGGTGAGCGCGAATCTTTTCGCTGTCTTTGTTCTCTGGATGGCGCTCCACGAAGGTTCTCCAGTGCTGGTAGGCTTGCTCCTTGGCTCCGAGCGCTTCATAGGTGTAGGCGAGATTGAAGCGCGCCGCGGAAAAGTCTTGGTCTATCAGCAAAGCTTCTTCCAAAGTTCTGACGACCCCCTGATAGTCTTTTCGGGCCTCCAGGGCATGCGACAGGTTGAAGAACTGTCTGGCCTCGGCATCTTCGGACCGGCAGGCCAGTTCAAGGATCTCCACAGCGACCTCGACCTGCTTAAGATGAAGCAGAAGCAGTCCGAGATTGTTCAACACGAACACGTCCTCGCCGGGTTTTTCCGCGGCCCGTAGCGCGAACTCCAGGGCTCGGGGCTCATCTCCTTGTTCGAGTGCCTGTTGCGCCTGCCGTTCCCACTCCTCGGGCTGCGTGATAGTGTGTGGATCCTCCGGAGTCGTCGTGGGACTCTCAAAACCGAAAAGGAACTGACCACTTTCCACATCACGGGCCCCGTCCTGGTCTTCTGTAACCAGGACTCGACTCTGGCTGTGAAGTCGATGACTCCACAGAAGCGAAGCGTGACGAGCCAATCGTGTCGCGGAAATGTCGCTCTCTTTTAGGAAGCCGGCCATCTCTTTAGCCCGACGAAGATCGCTCCAGTCGTAGCCTTCGGGTTGTCGGGGAAACAGTCCCAGGCGCTGCCAATAACGAAGGCGTCCGTCGCTAACGGACAACACTCGGCCGACTTGCTCTAGGGAAAATTCGGTCAAACTTTAAGAGGCCTTCCCTTTCGACTTGGTCTTGGACCCCTTCGATTTGCTCTTGCTCTTCGACTTCGAGGCGGGCTTCTCTTTGCTTTTGGTCTCCTTCTGGGGACCCTTTTTGGCCATGCCCAGAGAAGCTTTGAGTGCTTCCATCAGGTCCCCTGAGACCGGAGCGGCCGGAGTGCTGGGTGTTTCGATGGTCTGACCTTTGGCTTTGGCTTCGAGCAAGTCTTCCACCGCGTGTCGATAGCTGTCCTCATACTTTTCGGGCTCGAACTCGGCGGAAAGGGTCTGGACGAACATCCGAGCCAGTTCGAGTTCTTTCTTGCCCACCTCGAAGTCGTCTTCGCCGGTATGGTCTTCGTGTTCACGAACTTCGTCTTGGTAAAAAAGCGTATGCAAGGTGAGAGCGCCTTGGGAGGCTCGAATCAAGACCAGATGCTCTCGTTGCGAACGCACCATCTTGGCCACCGCGGCGGAATCTTCTTCTTGGAGGGCACGGTAGAGGAGCGCGTAAGGTTTTTTTCCCGCATCTCCGTCTGGCAGCACATAGTAAGAACTGTCGAAGTAGACTGGGTCCACGTCTTCGAGCTTAACGAATTCCATGACCGACATGGTCTTAGAGGTTTTAGGAAGGATCGACTGCAGATCCTCGCCGGTCAAGAAGACCGTTCGTCCGTCAGGCAGTTCCGTGGCTTTCACCAACTCTTTGCGTTGGACTTCCTGGTCCGTGGTGGGGTCGACGAGCTTTTGCTTCACTCGGGAGCCCGTTTCCGGGTGAACCATATGAAAGGAAATTTTCACCGGTCGCGCGGCCACGACCATTCGTACGGGGACCGACACCAAGCCAAAGGCCAGATGCCCTTTCCAAACTGTTGAAGCCATAAAACCACCTCCGAAGAATCTAGAGGTTTTCCATTGCCGCGGGGTCTGTCCTCGTCATGCG
>JBBKWP010000176.1:0-16331 GCA_037968995.1 Candidatus Xenobia bacterium | reverse complement strand
CCGTTCATGGTCATGGAGACCGACATTTTGTCTAACGGGATCCCGTCAAAGAGAAGATTCATATCGTCTAGGCAGTCCACCGCGACGCCGGCCTTGCCAACATCTCCCTCCACGCGAGGATGATCGCTGTCATATCCACGATGGGTGGCGAGATCGAAAGCGATCGAAAGCCCCTTCTGTCCGGCGGCTAGGTTGCGCCGATAGAAAGCGTTGGATTCTTCGGCTGTGGAGAATCCGGCATATTGCCGAATGGTCCAAGGCCGCCCCGTGTACATGGTGGGGTAGGGTCCGCGAGTGAAAGGGGGGAGGCCTGGATAGCTGTTTTGATGTTCGTAGGGCGCTTCGGTAGGTCGGCTCATCCCGGGGGTTTCCCGTTTTCCCCGGCCCACCCCTGTATGCTCCCTTGCCCCTTGGAAACTGCTCTACGGTTTGCAACCCTCGGCTCAGTGGCCTGGCCGAGGTGGGCGGGCGCCAGTCGTTTTGGCGAGAATGACTGGTCGGATACGGAGGGGACACAACTTGGACATCTCGCGTTAACATGCCGTGCTCGGCGCCCAGTCAGAAGACACCAACCTAAGGCATTCTATGAATGTGAGAATTGACCCCGCTATAACACGATCGGTCCGCAAGACGGAAGTGCCGGCCGCATCCGCCTCCCAGCCTAGCAGAGGCAAGAAAGACGACAAGTTCTGGCGCGAGATCGGAGACGATTTTCGGAGCTACCTTTTGCACGTCGACCACGAGAGGATTGAGGATGCGGGACGGCTGATTAAGAGTATCGGCAAGGTTCTTAAAGATGCTGGGAAAGCCGTTCGAGATATTCCGGGCAAGGTTCTGGACCTTCCCATCATCAAAGATAAGGTGGACGAAGACCGTAAGGAGTATTGGTCAGACCTCGCTCAGCAGATCGGGCTGGTCGTAGGGTTCACCGCCTCCGGCGGCCATGCTTTGGCAGGGACGTTGAAGATTATCTCCGGCCAGAAACAAGGCAACACCGGTCGCAAACTCGACGGCTTAGTGGACGTGGCGACGGCCACCACCCTAGCTCTCTCGGTCGCCGGTCTGACGGGGGCCAGGGCCATCGCTGCTCCTATCGCGGCCCTCATCAACATCGGTCGAGGCGGCTACAACTCCGGTTCTGGGTTCAAGCGTCGCGATGATCGCAAACAAATTCAAGGGGTTCTAGATGCTGTTCGATCCGCCGGAAGTTTCGGTCGGATGTTGAAAGCCTACAGCCCGATCTTTAAGGTGATCGGGGTCGGCCTGGCTCCCGTTGCCGGAGCGCTCCAAAGTGCCCGTGGCCTCCACGATGTGGCCATTGGATTGAGAAACGACGACAATAAAAGGGAACTCAAAGGCCTTGTGGATATCGCGACCGCTGTGGGGACCGCTTTAGCCTTCGCCAGTGGCGTCGCCATCATTCCAGGCGTGGCCTTGGCGGTAGCCGCCAACCTCGTGAAAGTGGGCTATCAGATCTCGCCCAAGCTACGCAAGCGGATCGACGTGGGAATCGACAAAATCGAGCCTAAACTGGAAAAAATTGTGGCCCAGACCCAGAAAGTTACCGAGCCTATCGTCGCGGCCTGGAAAAAGTTCATGTCGCGCCACGTCAAGAGAGTCGACGCCTCCGCTCCCAAGCGTTTCAGCAAGGCTCAGACCGCCGAAGCGGCCCAACTTGTGCACGTCGACGGGAAATACGCTCGTGACGAGTACAATCGATTGAAAGTCAATTTTGAAGGAACGGGTCAGAAGAAGGACCTCCCGAAGCGTAACGATGCACCGCCCGCGCTACGACGTGATGAACTGCTGAACGAACTCCCCACTCTCGAAGAGAGAAGAGAGTTCTTAAACTTTTTGGTAGGGGTGTCGGACTACGATCTCACCATCGGGCCCCAGGAACGGGCCTTTCTTCGGACTTTTGTCGAAGATTGTGGGCTGACTCAGAAAGAACTTGACGACCTGATCACGGAACGAGAGCTTCAGCAGATAAAAATTGCCTCTGCCGCGGAGGCTCAGAAGCACGTCAGGCCGACGATGACGGAGCCCCGCATTGTCGGCCTGACTCAACCTTGGGTCTAAGAAAGCGCCGTTTTAGCTTGTCGTTCCGGTGACGGAATCCGCACTCTTTCCACCCAGCCGGCTTTGGCTAAAAGCAGAAGTACCCACCAAGAGATATCGATTTCGTACCATTTCAAGCCGTGGCGTGCCGAGGTTGGAAAAGCGTGATGATTGTTATGCCAGCCTTCTCCGAAAGTGAGCAGCGCGACCCACCAACAGTTGGTGGAGAGATCTTGAGTCTTGTAGCTTCGATATCCGAATTTATGGGCTGCGCTATTGACCAACCAAGTGGCATGAAACACTGCAGCGACCCGGACGAACATTCCCCATACCACCCAGGAGGGTCCGCCTAAAAAGTAGAGCAGAGCGCCCGTGGCCACAACTAGGGGTAAGAAGAACTTGTCCAAGAAGACGTAGAATTTATCTTCTAGCACGTCGCGGGCCAGACGTCTGGTGAAAGAAGCGTCGAGTCGTCTGGGAGGGAGGACCGTCATCCAACCGATATGCGACCACCAGAATCCGCGAGACGCGTTGTGAGGATCGTCTTCTTCGTCGCTGTTAGCGTGATGTTGACGATGGATCGCTACCCAAGTGGCCGGTCCGGCTTGGGCCGATTGAGAAGCCATAAACACGATTGCCTTAGCAAGCCAGGGTTTGGCGCGATAGCTTTGGTGGGTGAGAAGACGATGATACCCCAAGGTGATCCCCATGGCGGTCAGAGCATACAAGATGATAGCCACGACAACCGCGGACCAACTGAAATAGAAGGGGGCGAACAGCGCCCCGAGATGCACTGTGAGTAAAATCAAGAGGGTTCGGTAGTCCCAGGGGTGAGGGGGAGGCTCTACGTGAACCTGGGATCTTTGATGAACGGTACAGCTACGACCGAGCTTCGCCGTTGGCGCTAATGACACAATTTACCTTACTGGGATGTGTCTTCGCGCCACTTTTAAAGTCACATGGCAGCACATCCCACCCCCATAGGTCTTTCACTTATCCAGTTCCAGCCAGGCGCAAACACATTCCTCATGAGGATTGGCGCATAAAGGATGGATAAAACAAGAAAGCTCCCGTCGCGAAACGACGGGAGCTTTCTATGTTGGACGCTCGAGATTAACCGGCGATGTGGGTGCGCTTGAGGACCTTTTCACCGGCTTCGTTGTTGCTTACGTAAGCTTTATAGTAGCTTCCGTCGGCTTTGAACATCTCGCCGATCGTGGGTGCGTTGCCATCGGTGAAGAGAATCTCGTCACCCGCGAGCAGGTTCTTTACGCCAGTTTGTACTTGGCTTGAGGTTCCTACGGCTTGTGAAGCGAAGAGGTTTCCGATGGGTTGGTCGACTTTGGTTTCGAACTTCACACCGGCGAGAGCGCCTAGGTCGTCACCGAAGGTCAGGGTTTTTGCAACGACTTTACCCGAGAAGGTAGGCTTTTCGCTTTTGAAGATTCCACCGGACTCTTCCGCGCTCAAGATTTCACGCTTGCTCATTACGTCGGCGATGAGGTCGGCGCGCTTGCCGCCGTTGAACTTCTTGTCGCCTTCGATGAGACCGGCGGCCAACTCAGCGTAGGTGGCTTCACTGCCTTTGGGAGCGAAGGTGGTTTGGCCGACAACCAGATTGAGGGCTTCGTCACCGGCGCTTTTGAGGGCTTCGGCGGGAGACATCCCAGCGGCGCGGTTGGCATCGGAGATGCCGTCCAACACGTCGTAGAAAGCGCCGGCGTAGAGGCGGGCGAAGTCGTGGACTTCACTACCCAAGTTGTTCTCGTCGCCGTGCTCGGGGAGTGTCGCCGGGTCGACGTACTTGAATTCGTTAAGGGTCGTGCGGATACCGCGGTCGCCAAGTCCCAGTTTTTTGCCGAACTCTTCGCCGACGTCGGCCAAGGAGTTAGGTCCACTGGAGAGGTCTCCGGTACCGCCGGTCTGCTCTACGATTCTTGCGATGGCACCGTCGTTTTGCAAAGTGATAACTTGCGAGAGAATGTCTCCGAAGGCTTCGTGAAAAGCGCCGGTTTCGGTTCCAACGCCTTCGAGGTAGCCGGGACGTTCGGCGTCGAGGATAGCGTGGCCGACTTCGTGGGAACCGACTTCACCGGAGTCCCCGGTGCTGATGCCTTGGTAGTCGAAGAAGTGAACGCCTTGGAGTTCGCGGGCATAGAAGGCGTTAGGCCACTCGCCGGTTTCCGGAGAGATGCCCAGTTGTTCGCGTTCGAAAGGCCACTGGATGCTTTCGCCAGTGAGTTCTTTCTTTCTGTCGTTGAAGGATTCGACGGTGAAGGCACTGGAGGCGAAGGCAGCGGAACTGGTGTGGCTGGCGTGGCCAGAGGCGTAGTCATAGCCGCCATCTGCGTCTTGAGGAAGAGTGTGCTTAGGATCAGCGACGATGTCTTCGAGTTCTCCGAAGATGTCAAAGATGGCTTTCTTGTTCTCGAAAACGACGGTGTCGGTCTCGGGGTGGCCGTTGTTGTCACGAACCTCCAGGTTGAGCTTCTGGTCGGGGCCGACAACTTTATCTTGGGGATTGTAGCTAAAAGTTCTGGTGGCCTTGGGTGCTGCGTTCTGGATGTTCATATCTTTAGTTCACTCTTTCGTTCGTTTGTGAAGCACTGGACTGCTTTCCAACATCATACGATAGAGCGGTCGTACAAAACTTTTCCAAGATGTGAACGGAATCCCGATCTTTATAGATGCTGGATCGCTTGACCTCATTGGAGATGAGGCCACGCCTAGGGAAAAAAAATCGCCCTCCCACTTAGCAGTGAGAGGGCGATGTCGGTTCGTCGACTCGGTTTTAGTCGATGATCTCCTTGAGAGTAGATTCGCGCAGAGCGTGACTCACCACAAACCTACCGCGTCTTAAGGAAGGTAGCGCAGGGCGTCTCCGTCAACGAGGAGACCCGTCATGGGCATGCCTTCGAAGATCCAGGTGAGGGCCTCGGTGCCGGCGTCGTTCATGACGCCAATGAGGCCGTTGGCCACGCCGGAATTCGGGTCGTTGGCGACCGTGATGTCTTGGTAGTGGAATTCGATGCGGTTGGTTCCTTCAAAGAGTTTAATCTCAAAGGAATAGAACGAATCAGCACTGTTGAAGTTGAAGCTGCGGGCTTTCCACTGGAAAATCGCTCTTCGGTTGGGTGCCTCTCCAAGGACTTGAGTCCACATTCCGCCGTCCTCGAGGCTGACATTGTCGGTACGGAGATCCAAATCATCATAAAAGGCGGCGATCAGATTGTGTGGTTTGCTGAAGTCCACGTTGGGAATGGCAATGGGAGCAAAATCGGTGGGGCCGCTTCCGAGATCGCCGTTGCCAGTGTCGTCGGTGGTCAAATAGCCGTTGGTGGACACCCAAAAGCCGTAAAAGGTGTCGCCCAAAAGTGTGAAGTCGAAAGGAATGGTGACGAATTCAGCGCCGTCATCTCTACCGCCCTGGGTGTCTCCCACCATTTGAGCGTTGACGTTAACAACTCTCATCAGTTCGGTTCCGGTCGCGGAGATGTCCTCAAAATTTCCCTCAATTCTTGAGAATTGCGGCTCGCCGTTGGTCACGGTGATGTCGGTGGTGGCGGTGAGGCCGGTGACGGGGTCAAAAGCCGAAATAGTTACCGGAGTGTCGCTGAAGGCGACGCCGGTCACTAGACCGGTGTCATCCACGGTGGCGGTGGCGTCGTTGGAACTGTCCCAGGTGACTTCGTCATTGACGTTAGTTTCGGTTCCATCGACCATTCGCAAAGCGTTCACGGGGAGCGTGTCGCCTTCCTGAACAGAGTCGGCGTTCGATTGAAGGCGCAAGGTGGGCGCGGTGTTCACGTTCAGCACGGCTGAATCGGTGTAGAAGAAAACGTTGGCGGTCAAGGTGGTGCTGCCGTTGGCTGCACCGGTTGCCAGTCCGCTGCCGTTGACGTTCGCGACGGTGGGGGCGGAGTTGCCCAGGGCTATCAGGTTGATGATATTGGTGGTAGTTCCATTCACCAGGGTGGCCTCCAGGCGATACTGCTGGGTGGCGCCGACAGCGATAGTGCTCTCTTCGGGCGTCAAGCTGATTCCGGTGATGAAATCAGAAACGGCGATGCACGACGGCGCGTTGATGTCGGTCGACACGTCAGCGGGCAACAGTTGCTGGTAAACGCATAGTGTTTTCGAACCGTCCCCATAGGCGATCTGAATCTCCCGCGAGCCGTTAGGCAGTTGGAACTTGAGTTGGTCGTCGATGTTGACGAATTTAGGCCCGAAGACAAGGTCTCCGTTGGCGTCGAGCGCCTGAACCTTGACTACGGTGGCTCCGGGGACGTTGCCCGGGAAAAGGTTCACCTGAAAGGTGGTGCTGGTCGGCGTGCCGTCGGCCGCCGTGCCAGTGAATACAAAACTTTCTCTGCCGCCGCCATCGTCACCACAACCGATAACGGCTACGGTGAGTAAGGTCAGCAGAGTTGCTAGAATTTTTCTCATAGATCTCCCCTTGTTGGGGCGCATAGCGAAGCGCCCATACGAACATTTAATAATCTTGGTCATACCCGGTCAGGAATATCTTCAATCCTAACCTCCGCGGGGTCTAAAAAAAAAAGCCGCTGGTTCCTCCAAGGACTGGCGCACAATAGGCAGACAACTCGCTTGGCTTAAGCTTCCTAGAAGTAGACTTTCCTGTAGCCGTCTCCTCGGTCGACCTTGACGATCACCGTCCACAAGAGCCCGTCAGTGACGACGTCGATCTTGTCTCCCGGCAGCGCGCTGAGGGTTTCGAAAGGAGTGGCTCGGAACGTTTGCCGGACGTGTCCGCCCCACTCGTCTTTGAACGCCATAGCGTAGCGACGTCCAGGACCCTTACCTATCTGCTCCGTCGATTGGACGACTAAGGTCACTTTTTTCTCCATCCCCAAAAGCAAGTTCACCTGTTTGAGCATGAAAAAACCTACCAGGCAAATCAGTACCAGCGAGACGGGGACCAGCATAAGGCTGTTCAGTTCGCGCCGTCGGGCTCGATCGTTTGCTGGGTGAAGCGCTGGGAAATCTGTCGACACAATTCGCCCTCCGGTGGTATCTGTTACTAAATTTCTCTGACAGGGAAAATTGTCCTCTGGCGAGAAGCGTATGTTGTGATGAGGTGCAAATATCTTGTCGCCATTCTTCTTACTTTTTCTCTTGTCGGAAGTGGATGCTCGGGCGGCGGTCCAGAGGTCGTCGTCGACGGTGTTTATACAGGTCCTAAAGACGTCGCGGCGCCATCGATTTCCATCGACTCCATCGGCCGAGTAAGGGCGGCCAGGGGGGAAACGGAAATGTTCGCCGGCACAAGTTTTCTGCTTGAGCACGCCGACGGCACCTTGATGGTTGGCGCGAATCATATTCTCAAGGGCGTCAATCTGGACCTTGAGTCGAAGGGGATCGAGGTTGGTCTGAGATCAAAGCGGAAGAACCTGGCGATACCTTTCTTAAAGCGCGTTCCCATCGAGAATCAGGGGGATGCGACCTATAGCTCTCCACCGGAAACCAGCCGCGCGCAAGGCGATCTGGCGGTGTTGTTCGTGAAAGATCTCAACAAAGGTGCCAAACCGATGAAGCTCGGGACGGTCGACGTCAAAAAAGGCGAGCCCGTTTGGATCGCCGAGTTGCAGGGCCCCATGTCGGCCCCCACGGGCGTGGATCTCGTTCCGGGTGTCGTGGACTATCACTCTTCAAAAGTTCTGACCGTTAAAATGCATCGAAAGACCAGCGTCGGTGAGACGAGCGGGGCTCCTATACTCAACGCCCAAGGCGAGGTGGTGGGAGTCAATGTTGGAGTTTCTTACAGTGACGCTGGTGACTTTAGAATCGCTGTCCCTGGAGCATCGGTGCGTGCACTCAAGAATCTACAGACACCCTCTGGTGTGCCACGGACTCCGCGTTAGGGCGGTGGGTTTCTCTCGTCAATCCGCAGTGGGGCCGTTGTCTTCCGGGCGTTGATCGTCGGAGAGTGACGTTGCGCTTTTTGCCGGCTTCAGAAAGAGACCGTGACGGCGTTCGGTGCCCAGACCACGAAATGAACCCCCGCCACACCCTGCTCTGTGCAACGATGAGCCCCAGCTTATGGTAGGATCGATAATGTTCACTCTCGTTCCAAAGATGGACGTCAAAATCCGTCAGATTTCGATTTTCGGAGGGCATCACCTCGAACCGCTACTTCTTGGTTCGACCCTCGAGAATCTTTAAAAATGACCGGGTCTGCAGTTCTTCGAGGGTCAAACTGGTCGCTTCGGTCACCTCTTCTTGAGTCACGGCGCCGGAGTTGAGGGCTTTCAAGAAGAAGTTCAGCAGCCCCTGACCGGTCGCTGCGTCATCGAAAACGTCGCCCACCAGGGTGGCTTGGGCGGCCTTGGCCACGAAATTCTTGAGTCGCTCACCGGCCGAATCGAGTCCGCTCAAGAAGAACGAATAGACGGCGGCGTAGCGAGTGGGAAGATGTCCTGGGTGAAGGTCCCAGCCCTGATAATAGGCTTTCATCAGCGAGTGTTGGATGTGGTCGTAGTGCAGCGCCCAAGCGTTGCGCACTGCCTCGTTGTTCTCTTCGATCTGCTCTTCGGTCAGGTCGCCTTTGTGGGGCGCGACCGGTAGAATGTTGGTGGCACCGTCGGAGATCCAGATCCCGGTCCCGGCCAGCGCCACTTGCATGACGTTGCGGGCGAAATCACAGGCTGGGTGAAGCATATCTTGGTACTCGGCGGTGATCTGACATCCGGCGGTGTAGTCGTAGGTTCCGAAGTGAGCGGCGCGACAGCGACCTTTAAGAGCCTTCACCATTTTCATCAACGGGACTTTACCCTTAGCCGAGAAGATCGATTGTGGAGTCTCGATCATGAGTTCCACTTGGAAGGTGTGTTTCTTGAGTCCGAGTCGCTCTTCGAGTTTGTCCATCAGTTCGGAGAGCGCTTCGGCTTGCTCCGGTACGGTGATTTTAGGCAAAGTGATATAGAACGGCTGAGGAATATTGCCACCGGTGGCCTCGTTGAGGGCTGTCACGAAGAGATCGAGTGTACGGATGCTGCGGGCTTTGAGTTCCTCGTTGAACGGCTTGAGTCGAATACCGATGAAGGGCGACAAAGTGCCGTCCTTGTGTCCCTGGGCCACGGCTTGCGCGGCGGCCACGGCGTGACCGTCCTCTTCGGCGTCGGGTCGGTTCCCGTAGCCGTCCTCAAAGTCGATGCGAAAGTCTTCGACGGCCTCGGTTTCGAGTTTCGTCACCACCCGGTCGTACAGTTTCTGCGCGAATTCTTCGTCAAAATCGTGCATCGGATCGATGGCGTCCAAGAAGTCCATGGGACCGGTGGTGAAAGCTTTCAGTGTTTTGAGGGCGCTCTTTCCCATGCGCTGGGTTCGATCCGGAATGAAAAGCTGGGCTCCTCCGTAGACGGTATGAACGGGTTGGCGGTCGGCGATCTCACCGGGGTAGATGCTGACGAAGGAACGGTTGGCTTTCGCGAGACCCTCGAAGATGGACTTGGTGTCGTCGGAACTTAAGGTGGTTTGAAGAGCGGTTTGACTCATTGATAGTTCTCCAGGTTTTTCACAAAATCAGCGGCCAGATTCAGGGCCACTTTGAAACGATATTCACCGGTCGAGCGAATATCGTCGATGGGAGCGATGTTTTTCGTCACGAGATCTTTGATGATGGAGGCATCCATATCTGTGGCCTCCTTCAGGGTTTTCCCCCGCAGCGCATCTTCAAGGTTGGTACAACAGGCGACGATGGGGCCGACGCTACCGTAAGCGATGCCGGCTCGGACGATCTTGCCTCCCGACACCTCAACGGCCCCGGCGAAACAGACCTTGCTGATAGCTTGAGCCTTACGAGTTCCCACCTTCCGGTAGTGTTGATGGCGTTGGACTCCGCGCTTCAGACGTACCCCGTGGATCAGTTCATTGGGCTTGAGGTCCATTTTTTTGTAGTCGAGTTGAAAATCGCGAAAAGGTAGGGAGCGCACTCCGTCCACAGAGATCAGGTCGATCTCCGCGTGGTAGGCGGCAAGTGCGGGGGGAGTGTCGGCCGCGGGCGAGCCGTTCCCGATGTTGCCGCCGATGGTTCCCCGGTTCTGAATGGCTCCGGCGCCACTTTCCGCTGCCGCTTGGCAGAGCATGGGAAACTCAGCCTTAAGCACCGGATTATAACGAACGTCGGTGTAGGTGGACAGCGCTCGAATCTCCACCTCGTCGGGTCGCACGTCGATTCCCATGAGTTCCGAACAGGCGTGGATGGAAAGGAAGTTCTTGTACGGTTGATGCCCCGCGTTGAAAACCACCATGAGGTCGGTTCCGCCGGCCAAGGGACGGTAAACGTCGGGCTTGGAGGCCAAAAGGTTGAGGGCCTCGTCGAGCGTGGTGGCAACGGTGACGTCGTAATCACAAACGATTCCTCTCACACCGACACCCCTTGGGGGGCGGATTTGCTGCCCAGGACGCCGTCGGCGCGGGCGCGTTTGGCGGCCAGCGCCACCGCGTCAAAGATTTTCTTGTAGCCGGTGCAGCGGCAGAGGTTGCCGGCGAGGCCGTCCTGTATCTCTTCTAGGCTGGGCTCTGCATTGCGTCGCAATAAAGACACCGCCGCGGTGAGCATGCCCGGAGTGCAGATCCCGCACTGAGCGCCGTTCTCTTCCCAGAAACATTGCTGTAAGATCTGGCCCAGCGGGTCTTGACTCATGGCTTCCACGGTCATCACTTTGCGTCCCTGGACTTGCGCCAAGGGCACTAGGCAGCTATTCACCACGATGCCGTCCATAAAGACCGAGCAAGTTCCGCATTCGCCCTCGCCGCAGCCTTCTTTGCATCCGGTCAGTTCGAGATCTTCTCGAAGAACGTCGAGCAGTCGCGCGGCGGGAAAATTGTTAACGCTGCGCTTTTCTCCGTTCACCTCAAAGGTGAATTCTCGTTTTCTGACGTCTTGTTGTTCAGACACCGGCGGCCTCCAATTCTTTCATCAGGATCTCGGGTGTGGCGGGAATGATGTTCACCGGCACTCCCATGGCGTGTTCAATGGCGTTTAGGATGGCAGGCGCTGGACCATCGATGGGAAGTTCGCCCACCCCTTTGGCGCCGGCCGGACCTCCTGTGTAGGCTTTCTCGGCGAAAAGGACGCGAATGACGGGCAAGTCGGAGGCGGTGGGCATAATGTAGTTGGTCATCTGATTGTTGACCATCCGACCGTCCTTCCAGACCACGTTCTCGTAAAGGGCGAACCCTATTCCCTGGGCGACTCCACCTTGAACCTGACCCTCGGCCATGATGGGGTGGATGACTTTGCCCACTTCTTGCAAAGCCACGAAGTCGTGGACGTGGGCTTCAAACGTACGCGTGTCCACACTGACTTCGGCCACATAGATAGCCCAACCGTAGGAGGCGTAGGCGTCGCCCTTGTAAGTCACGTCCGACCATTCGATGTGGGCCGGTTGCTGGTACTGAGCGTAGCGCCGCAGGATGCCTTTGTCTTTGACGAACTGACGACAGGCGGCAGCGAATCCCTCAGGGGTATAGGCCTCGTCCATCCCCGCTTCCTGAACCAAGCTCTGCTTGAGTGCCAAGGCCGCGGTTTGGAGGAGCTTTCCGACCACCATGCAGGTTCGTGAGGCCACCGTAGGCCCACTGTTCGGAACGTCGTGAGTGTCGGGCTGAGCCACTTCGACCATGTCGTACGGTAGACCTAAGGTGTCGGCGACAATCTGGCTGAAGATCGTTTTAGCGCCCTGACCGATTTCGGTACTGGCGGCCAACACGCGAACCTTGCCTTCGGCAGTGCCTTCGATTCCCGCGATGGAGGCCAAGTTTTTCTCGCCCCCGCCGGTGAATCCGGAGCCGTGGAAGAAGGCCGCGAAGCCCATCCCTCGCTTGATGGGACTGTTTTTGTTCTCTTCGGCGAACCGCTTCTGTTTGGCATGATAATCGGCCGCGGTGAGCGCTTCCTCCATGAGGGCGTTCATATCCACGCGGTCAGCCACGACCTGCCCCGTCGCGGTCAAGTCCCCATCTTTGAGGTAGTTCCTTCGGCGAAACTCCTCGCTTGAGAGCCCAACGGCCTTAGCGACTTTTTCCATGTGACGTTCAAGAGCGAAGAACGATTGGGGATTTCCGAAACCTCGATAGGCTCCGTGGGGAGGGCAGTTCGTGGCCACCGCGCGGCCGAGAATGGCGATGTTGTCGCAGCGGTAAGGCCCGGCGGCGTGGATGCTTCCCCGGGACAACACCACAGGGGTTAGCGTCATGTACGCGCCGCCGTCTAAAACGAAGTCGATGTCCATAAAAGTCAGTCGACCGTCTTTGGTCACCCCGGTCTTGATGATGGTACGCGAGGGGTGACGTTTGGTGGTGGCTGCCATGTCTTCTTCGCGATCGTAAACGAGTTTGACGTGTTTGCCGGATTTGTAAGCCAAGAGAGCGGCGTGAGCGCCAATGATGGTGGGGTAGTCTTCTTTGCCGCCGAAGCCTCCGCCGGTTTCTGCCTGAATAACTCTGACCTTCGTTTTGGGCAGTTTGAAAATTTCGCAGAGAGCCGGGTGGACATAATAGGGGCACTGCATGGAACCCCAGACAGTGACCCCGTCCTCGGGGTCGTAGTGCCCGATAAAACCGTTGTTTTCGATATAGAGTTGCTCGGAGGCGCCCGTGAAATACTCGCCTTCAACGACTTGGTCGGCTTCGGCTCGACCGGCCTCGATATCGCCCTTGTCGATGCGAATGGTCTTGAAGATATTGTCTTCACCCCAGATGACTGGGGACTTCGACAGGGATTCAGGGATCGTGAAAATCGCTTGGTCCTCGACGTAGTCGATGGTGATAGCCTTACGGGCCCGGCGGAGCATGTCCTTATCCGGGTGCGCGATCAAGAGGATCGGCTCCTCAGGATGGTTGATGTTGGTCTCCGCCAACACAGGCTGTTCGCCGACGAACATTTTAGTGGAATTGTCACCGGGGATGTCGGCCGCCGTGACGATAGTGAACTCGTCCCAAGGGATACCTTCGCCGTAATGGATCTTCTCGATCCGCCCCCGAGCGATGGTGCTGCGGATGGTGCCCCCGTGAAGCATTCCAGGGAAAACGATGTCGTCGATATAACGGGCGGCGCCGGTGACTTTGTCCCAACCCTCTTTACGTGGGACTGATGTCCCGATGCACTCTTCTACCATTCGAGGAAGTTTGTCAACTGTCTCAAGGTTCCTGTCACTTTCGTAGGCCCCAGTTCAACCACAAAACGGGGGAACTCCAAGGAAAACGAGAACGTTCGGATGTGAAACAGTGGGAACATCAGGCGACCCAACGGGTCCAACTCTTCGGCGCCAGCAATCTTTGGCTCTCAAGGCGGGCGGCGCTGGCCGCCGTCCGTCGCCGTTTTGAGGGACCGCTCGAGATCGGTTTAGCTTGCGGTCCGGGTCGATCCTACGGGTTGATGGCAGGAAATCCCCTGGTTCGATATCGGGCTTTGCGGGACGTCGATTTCCATTCTTCTGGCCCCGCGTCTCCCCCGCTCGCCATCCTTACCGACATAGGGAACGATATCGCCTACAATCAGACACCAGAAACCGCGCTGACCTGGATCGGGGAACTCTCCGACCGGTTGGAGAGGGAAGGGGCAGAGATCGTCCTCACGGGAGTTCCGGTGGAGAGCCTCAGGGGCTTGCCTTGGTGGCTTTTTTTCATACTTAGAACCCTCTACTACGCCGGTCAGAAAGTGACGCAGGAGGACGTTCTGCAGCGACTGTCCGATGTCGAGGGCGGACTGCAAGACCTGGCAAGCCAACGGGGCTATCTCTTCTTGCCAACGGACCCGATGTGGTATGGTTTTGACCGTTTTCATCTTCGCTCGGCTCATCACGACGCGTGTTGGAATCAGTGGCTGGAGCGACTTCGGCCAACAGTTACCCAGTCAGGCCTCCCCACTTGGAACCAGATTCGTCAGTTACGACCCGACGAGTATTGGTATCGCGGACAGCCACGTTCGAGCCACGGAGAGTATGATCAGGTGATGGCCGAGACCCGAATTTTTGTGCGCTGACTTAAGACCTTTGGATCCGGATATCCCAATGGCAGAAACTCATTCTTTGAATGTGGTTGCTTTGGTAGGAACTCGCTTCCAATGCAAGAAATTTTATGAGTGATATCTCCGCTCGCCATCCCTGCATCGAAAACCGCCAAGTCTGACAAGGATAAAGCCGAGGGCAAGAATATTCAGGCGCTCAGCGAGATGGCAGGCAGCCTGAAAAAAGAGGTTGTCGACCCTCTTCGCTCAACGTTGACCTTGAGCGGCGGCCAGTCCGATAGCCTCAAAGGGGCGAGCGGAACCCTACAAACTCGGGGTCAGATCGAAAAAGCGGCCACCGAGACTCTTTCTCCCTCTCTAAAGGGGGTCACCCGAGGACTCGGCATGACGGGCGGCGCCTTAGGTGGAGTCTCTGGCCTCAATCAAGTGGTTCAAGGATTCCGTGACGGCGACGCTCCCAAGGCCTTCTCTGGAGCGACCGACGTAGCCGTTTCGGCGAGCGCCATGGCCACCTTGGGCATGATCGGTGGAGCCGCCGTCTTCGGTCCGGCAAGCGTCGTGTTTATCGGCATGCGCGGCCTGCACAAAAGTCAAATAAACGACCGTGGTAGTCACCTCAGCGCCACCACCGACTTACTGACCGCGGCCACGTTCTGTACCCGCCTACTCCCGACACCCGCCGCCGTACCTTTCGCCTTCGGAGTGGCCGCCACCGGACTCGGTTTTCTTAAAGGCTTGAATTCCCTCAAGAAGGGGGTGGAGACGGATGATGCCCGCCAACGCATCCAAGGTACGGGAGAAGCCTTGACTGCGCTAGGCGTCGCCTTAGTCGGCAGCGGCCTCGCGGTGGGGCCAGGGGTAGCGGTCATCCTGGGCGGCCTCGCCCTTCCGCTGTTGCAAAGGATCTCAACAGCGCGCCCGGTGGTCAACGCTATGGTCGACTGGACGGCGATGAAGCTTTATCCCCTGGCGGTGAAGACCGAACGCGCTCTGGACCATCTGAGTCCCGTGCTAACTCCCATAGCAAAACTGGCCAAGAGAGGTCGAGCCTTTGCCGCGCCTTTCACAGAACCACTTACCAAACCGCTCGTATCGCTCGGCAAGAAAGCCTTTCTGCTCGGCCAGAAGGGGGCTCGATGGGCCTCCGATACCTGGGTGGTGAACGCCTTGGAAGTACAGGTCGGCAGACTCAATAAGCACCTACTCCCGGCGCCTGTCAATCCGTCAGATGTTGGCGGCGCCGCATCAAACGTCGCTTGATGAACTGGCACAGCTTCTCTGTAGGAATGGCCCGAAGCGGACAACTCGGCAACCAACCTAAGCGGGTCCTATGACATTCTGTTCACAGTGCGGTCAACCTATGAAGAGCCAAGGCGAGTGGCCTAGGCGTTGCCAGGCCTGCGGAAAGGTTTTTTTCAAGAATCCGGTTCCGGTGAGCGTTGTTTTGCTTCCGGTTGACGACGGCGTCTTGGCGGTCCGGCGAGCCATACCGCCTGGGGAGGGCCAACTCGCGCTGCCTGGAGGCTTCGTCAATTGGGGGGAGACTTGGCAAGAGGCTGCCGCTCGAGAACTTGCAGAGGAGACCGGTGTGACCATTTCGCCGGCAGAACTCACCCTGCTGGCCGCGGAAAGTGTTCCTGAAGGTGTCATCCTCTTGTTTTCTCAGGCCCAGCGGCGACGACGCGATGAGCTTCAGTGGGTTCACGACCCCAGCGAGATCTCCGAGATTGTCATCCTTAGAGAGGCCCAAGAGTTGGCCTTCTCTACGCATACCGCCCAGCTTCGGGCCTTCTTCGGGCGAGAGACTCAGGCCTGAAGTGCTAGCCTTCGGGCCGACAATAAAAAAAGTAGCCGCGCGGCGAACCGCGCGGCTACTTTTTTTATCGAGTTTTCGACGGACTAAAGAACCGGGGCGAAAATGCCTCGGAGATGTCCAGAAGTGTCGAACGCGCCGGTCGCGGTGTTGCCCGTGACTTCGCTGTTCGGTCCGACGTTGTTGAAGTCGAAATCCATTTCGATACCGGAGTCGGTCAGACTGGTGATGGTGACCGAACCGGTGGTCTCGGGGGTGAGGGTCCAAGCGCGATTCACGGTGGTTCCTGTCGATTCGCTGAGGCTGATGATGGCTCCACGGCCGTTCGCGTCGGCCAAGTTGTAGGTCTCGCCAACGGCGAGTTCCTCACCGTTGGGAAGATTGACGCTGACGACGAGGGCGCGAGTGTTGGCGGTCGCTCCAACGATGGTGACGTTAGTTACCGCGATGGTGGCACTGTTGATGTTG
>JBBKWP010000175.1:0-8261 GCA_037968995.1 Candidatus Xenobia bacterium | reverse complement strand
GACGACAGCGGCACGATCACCATCTCTCGAGCTGAATTCTTCGAAAGATTCTCCGGCTACCAATCGATCCGCTGACAGAACCAACACCTTCACGCGATCACCCACCCACATGCCAGGATCCCCCCCTAAAACCGCCGAATCGCCGCCTCCAATATGAGTCAAAAAACCATCGCTTTCTTTCCGGAAGCCGCTTACGGTCCGGCCCTCAACTCCGTCGGAATCGCTCAAGCTTGTGAGCAACTCGGTCATCGCGCCGTTTTTCTGACCGCTCCCGATATGGAGGGAGTCTATGCCGCTTACGGATTCCCAGAATATCTGGTCTCGATGTCCGCGCCCATGCCTCCGGAAGAGGTGGCTGCCTACTGGCAGAAATTCATCGACGGACACATACCGAATTTCAACAAGACTCCGTATGAACAGATCGACACCTATGTGAAAGACTGCTGGGAGGCCATCGTGGAAACCGCGGTATGGGCCCAAAAGTCCTTACCGAAGATTCTCGAAGACGTGCAACCGGATGTGGTCTGTGTGGACAACGTCATCTTGTTTCCCGCCATCAAACAGTTTGGCAAACCGTGGGTCCGAATCATCTCTTGCAGTGAGAACGAGATTCCGGATCCTGAAATTCCTCCACACCTTTCAGGTTGCGGTCAAGACGACCACGCCTGCTTCGAGGCCTTCGAGGCTCGATTTCAAGAGGTCGTCGGGGACATCCACAAGGGTTTCAACGCCTTCCTTAACGAGCACGATGAAGAGCCGTATCCGGCAGGTCAGTTTTTTGAGCCGTCTCCTTATCTGAATCTCTTGCTCTATCCCGAAGCCGTCAAATTCCGCCGCAGCGTTCCACTGGACCCCAAGCGCTTCCAATATCTAGAAGGCTGCATTCGCCAAGAAGAGCCTTACGAAGTGCCGGTCTTTTCATCGAACTCCGACAAACCTTTGGTGTACGTCAGCTTCGGTTCATTGGGTTGCGGGGACATCAAAACTTTGGACCGCTTGATCCAAGCGCTGGGCAAGATGCCCGTGCGGGCTCTGATCAACGTCGGAGACAACCTCAACGCTTACCCCAACGTTCCCAAGAACGTCATCTTGGACAAATGGTTTCCTCAGCCGTCGGTCATTCCGCAGGTGGACGCGGTGATCCATCACGGAGGCAACAACACCTTCACCGAGTGTCTCTATTTCGCTCGTCCGGCGATCATCATGCCGTACGTCTGGGATGGACACGACAACGCCACCAGAGTCCAGGAAACCGGCCACGGCTTGAAGATGCACCGTGCCGACTGGAACGAGCAAGAATTGGAGACAGCACTCATGACCCTATTCCAAAATCAAGAGATGGCCGCGCGCCTAAAAAACACGTCCGAGCATATGCGGCGCTCCCCTGGGCCCGCCAGAGCCGCCGCCGCCATTGGAGAACTGCTATGATACCCCCTCACACCTACGGAACAAGCCGAGAAGCTGAACTCCATCCCGACGTGGCCGTGATCCACCTGAGCCAAGGAACTCACAAGTGGGAGCTCAAGCGAGATCGGGTGACCAATATCAACAAAGGGCGGGCAAGCCTCGTCAGCGACTCCGGCGAGTCGATCGACCTCCAAGCCGGCACGCTCGTTCATCTCAAAGAGGGATGGAAAGGCAACGTCGAGGTGACCGAAGCGCTCGAGGCCGTCATCATGACCTGCGACGGCGGACCCGCCGACACGACTCCTGTGTTGCGAGACGTCAGCACCGTCCCGGCCGAGAAAGACTGGGGACCCATCCCAACCATGATTAAGGGACAGTCTCACACCAGCGGGATTCTCTTGTCCCGCGAACCCAATGGTCGAGCCGAGAGCGGCATCTGGATCTGCACACCGGGCTTCTGGAACTGCCACGTCACCAGTGACGAACTCTGTCACTTTTTGCTGGGTACCTGCACCTACACCGCGGACTCCGGCGAGGTGTTCGAGGTGAAGCCTGACACGGTCGCTTTCTTCCCCAAAGACTGGCGGGGAACGTGTGAAGTCCACAGCACCGTCAGAAAAGTGTATGGCATCCGATGACGCTACTGGCGGACCCTTTCACACCGCTTCATTTCTACGCCGGCAAGTTCGCAAGAGCCGAAGGCCCGAGCCGCGAGGTCTTAGACCCCAGCAGCCTCAAGCCGGTCGGCTGTTTCGCGAACGCCACCGAGCAAGAGATCGAAAGCACCCTGAACGCCGCGCACCAAGCCCGACCAGCTTGGGCCTCCCTGGACGGTAAATCGAGAGCCCAACTTCTGCACGCGGTCGCTGAGGCCATCGAAAAGGGCGACCAGCGGCGCATCGCCGAACTGATGACCCGCGAGATGGGCAAGCCGTTTCCCGAGGCCATGGGAGAGTTGGCTAATGTCGCTCCCATTTTTCGGTATTATGCCGAGATCGCCCGCGACGAAATCGGCCGAGTGGCCGCCCCCGTTCAGGAGGGCTCCTTTCAGTACTCCGTGAGCTTCCCGTACGGTGTGAGTGTTCATATCATGCCCTTCAATTTCCCTTTACTTCTCTTGAGTTGGGGGCTGGCCGCCTCGCTTGCGGCAGGCAACGTGGCCGTGGTAAAACCCGCCGAAACCACCACCCTCTGCAGTTGGGCCTTTTTAGAGTTGATCGCCAACGTCTTACCCGCCGGAGTGCTTTCAGGACTCGCCGGAGGCGCTGATGTCGGACGGGCTTTAGTGGAATCGGACCGCACCCACGTGGTGGCCTTCACCGGATCCGTTGCCGCAGCGAGATCCGTGGGCGTCGCCTGCGCCCAGCGCTTCAAACCGTGCTTACTAGAAGCAGGTGGAAACGATCCCTTGATCGTCTCAGACAAGGCGCCCTTAGAAGTCGCCATTGCAGGGTCCGTCACTGCCGCTTTTCATCTGTCGGGTCAGATCTGCACCTCGGCAGAACGCTTCCTGGTTCATCGCGCCGTCCACGACCGATTCGTGCAAGGCCTGGTGGCAGGGGCCCGCAAGCTGCGCATCGGGCCGGGATTAGAGAAAAGCGAGATCGGCCCCCTGGTCTCAGAAGCCGCTCGAGACAAGGTGATCCGATTGGTGGACTCAGCCGTCGCAGCAGGAGCAAAACTAGAAACTGGAGGGCGAATCCCTCCCGGTCGCACCGTCGGATGGTTCTATGAACCCACCGTTTTGAGCGGAGTGACCCCTGATATGGAGATCTTTCACGAAGAAGTTTTTGGCCCCGTAGCGTCGGTTTGCAAAGTAGAAAGTTTCGAACAAGCCCTCGACATCGCCAACGACTCACAGTTTGGTCTCGGAGCCTCCCTGTTTTCCACGGACCTTGCGGAAACCATGCGCTTCGCCCAAAACGTCGAGTCCGGCATGGCTTGGGTCAACAACCCTTTGATCGACAACGATGCCCTGCCCTTCGGTGGGTGGAAAAATTCCGGCCTAGGCTCCGCGCTGGGGCGCCAAGGCCTGGACTCCTTTCGACGCAACAAAATGGTCGTGATCGATGCCGAACCCAAAATCCACGACTGGTGGTATCCCTATACAGATGAGGTGTTTTACGACTCATGAGAGTTCTTATTTTTGGCGGAGCCGGGATGATGGCCTCGGGCACCATCCGCGACCTCTTCAGCGACCTCTCCACCGGGGTGACTCAAGTCATCGCCGTCGATTCCAGCCATCAAGCCCTCGACAAATTGCCGGACGATCCGCGCCTAAAAAAGCTTGTCATCGATGTCGGCGACCCAACGGAAGTCGCCCAATGTTTGGCCAACTGCGACCTCTGTATCAACGGGATACCTACCTTCGCGGGCCATCAGATGAGCCTTTTCGAAGCCTGCCTAAAGGCCGGTAAAACCTATGTAGACTACGGCGGAATGGGCGTGTTCACCGTTCAACAGAAGGCCCGCCACGCAGATTTTCTCAAGGCCGGGGTGACCGCGGTCATCGGTTTGGGCGCCGACCCCGGACTTTCGAATGTGATCTGTCGCGCCTGTGCCGACCGACTCGATGAGATCGACGCTATCAACCTGTACTGGACAGCGACGGTACTGGGACCTGAGTCTCCTATACTGGTGCCGCCCTATAGTCCTTCCACCATTCTCGCGGAGTATGCCAATCCCAGCCAGCAGTTCTTCGACGGAGAACTGCAAGAATGCCCCCCTCGTTCCGGTGTCGAGGTCATCGAACTGCCCGCGCCCTTTGGGACAACCACTTTCATGTTCAGTCAACACTCCGAACCCCTGACCGTACCGTTCGCCCAAGGGATTGCCGACAAGGGAATCCACGAATTCACTTGGCGACTCGCCTTGCCCAAAGCTCAACATGAAGCCTGGCTCAATCTCGTCAAGGCAGGCTTTGGAGACTTTGACCGACCCGTTACCCTCTCGGACGGCCGCGAAGTGAGTCCACTTGAAGTCTTACAAGCCGTGATCGCGCGCAACATCGCTTCCCAGTCGAAAGAACCAACGGACCAAGAGTCTCACGAACTCCATTTCGCGGTCGGTCGGGGCCGCAAGAATGGACTCGAGACGACGGTCACAGTGCGCGTTCAAGGTGGGCCCGACCCGTTGTACGACGGATACATCGACGCCGGGACCTCGATGAACATGTCGATCGGCGTTCAGCAGATTCTGCGCTCACCCAAAAGGGCCGGAGTGTGGGCGCCCGAGGAGTATTTTGATGTCGACGCCTACTTAGAGGAGGTTCGACGACGACGATTCCAGGTCTCCATTGAGACCGTGACGACAGAAGGTGAATAAACAGATGGCAGACCTAGAGCAGACCAAGATCACAGACCTGAAGCAACTCTACATCGACGGCCGTTGGGTAGACCCCGAAGAAGGAGGAAGCTTTGAGGTGATCGACCCCGGCACCGAACAGGTGATCGCACGGGTCGGGGCGGCCACCAAAGTCGACGTGGACAAAGCTGTGGAGGCCGCCGTTCGGGCTCAGAAAGAGTGGGGGAGGACCACCGGTACGCAAAGAGCCGTTTATCTTCGTGCCATCGCCCAGGGGATTCGCGAACGGCAATCCGAGTTGGCAGAACTCGAAGTTCGCGACAACGGCAAGCCCCTTCCCGAGGCCGACTGGGACGTGGGAGACGCCGCGGGCTGTTTCGACTACTACGCCGGCGCCGCCGAAGAACTTGAGCAGCGACAAGGTCAAGAGATAACGCTGCCCGACGATCGGTTCACTACCCGTGTCTATCATGAACCCGTCGGTCCCTCAGGACTCATCATCCCTTGGAACTATCCGCTTCTGATGGCGGCCTGGAAAGTCGCTCCCGCCTTAGCCGCGGGCTGCACCACCATTCTCAAACCCTCCGAATTGACACCGCTCGCGGCCTTAGAGCTTGCCCGGATCGTCGAAAAGGCCGACCTGCCGCCGGGCGTCTTCCAAGTCTTGACCGGATTCGGACCCGAGGCGGGAGCGCCCTTAGTGGAACATCCACTCCTTCGAAAAGTCGCCTTCACCGGAAGTGTGCCCACCGGGCGCAAGGTGATGTCAGGGTGTGCTCAGCAGATCAAAAATTTGAGTTTAGAACTGGGCGGCAAGTCGCCTTTATTGGTCTTTCCCGATGTGGATATCGAAGCCGCTGTGGAATGGATCATGTTCGGAATTTTCTGGAACCAAGGCCAGGTCTGTAGTGCAACCTCTCGCCTGCTGGTGCACTCCGCGATCGCCGACAAGCTTCTCGCCCGGTTGGCAGAAGCTGCCGCCCAGATCCCCATCGGATACGGTTTAGACGATGGGGTCAAGTTAGGACCCTTGGTCAGCGCTCAGCAACTCACCAAGGTGGAAGGATATGTTCAGCAAGCCGTGGCCGACGGCGCTCGGGTCCTTACCGGCGGTGGTCGGCCCAAAAGTTTTGAGAAAGGGTACTACTTTGAACCCACCGTCCTCGTCGACGTACCCGAAAGTTCGGTCGCTTGGAAAGAAGAGATCTTCGGACCCGTGTTAGTGGTCGCCACCTTCGACAGCGACGACGAAGCCCTGAGGCTGGCCAACGACTCACCGTTCGGTCTGGCGGCGGCGGTCATGTCAGACGATCGCGAGCGCTGCCGACGAATTTCAAGACACCTTGAGGCTGGCATTGTCTGGGTCAACTGCTCTCAACCCACCTTCACGGAAGCGCCTTGGGGCGGAGTGAAAGAGAGCGGAATCGGTCGCGAACTCGGGTCTTGGGGGCTAGCCAACTATCTCGAGGTCAAACAAGTGACAAGCTACGAGTCCCGCGAGCCTTGGGGCTGGTATTTAGGTCAAGGAGAATAGACAGTCATCCCCGGCACCCTAGGCGGAACCTATGGAGGTAATCCCATAGCCTGCGCCGCCGCCTTAGCCGCCATCGAAACCAACCTGTATTGGCGTAAAGGCCGTGATAGCACAGCGTAGCTTTGGTCGTGTCGCCGCCTCACACCCTTCACTCTACTCACCGCTCAGAGCCGAACGCAGGACATCCCAGATCGGATTGTCGCCTCGCGGCTTGAAGGGCTCGGGGTCGACGCCCCGTCCCACGGCCTGCCGATAGGCGGCCCCCAGTTCGTCGCTGTAGACTTCAAAGTCGAGCCCGGTCCAGTCGCCGTCCCCTCGGAACGCGTAGAAGGCCCAATGCCAACCTCGCGCTGTGTACAAATTCAACAGGTGGGCCATATAGAGGTCCGCCCCCTTCACCCTTCGGTCGCACCAAAATTCCGAAGCCACGATGCGCTGCCTCTCGATGGCGTGATCCGCCGCCCACTGGTCCACCTCGGACAGTTCCTCATGCAGGCGTTGTGGGCTCCATCGTTGTCCTTCGCCGTTCCATTCCGTGGGAACGCGATCGGGGTAAGAGTACCGCCCTTTATTGATGCGAAACGCCGTCATCTGCCATGGTCCGGGATTATGAAAAGCGTACAGAACTCTGGGGTCATCGACCGGCTGGTTGTATTCAAACGCCTGCGGAGACGCATAAAACCATCCATCCAAAAGGATGGGAATCTCAGGGTCCACCGAGCGAATAGCTTCAACGACCCGTCGATTGAAGCGGTCGAGGTCGGCCACTGTCCCGCGATGCTCTTTCAGCCAAGCGTCGAACTCGGGGCCTAGTTCCTCAAAGCCGTACTCTCGGTCTGGATGGGGTTCGTTGAGAGGATTGTAAGCCACCAAAGCCGGATGACCCTCAAGTTTTCGCGCGAGTTCGCTCCAAAAGGCCACCGCTTGCGTCTGGTAAGCTTCGTCGCGCCACAACCGTCCATCGTCTTGATCATTGTTGAGTTGAGTCCACCGGCAACCCGGCAGACTGAACATGGTGAGCACGACTTTGACACCATTCACTTCGGCCGCGTCCAACATAGCCACAACGGTCGCCAGATCTTTTTCGGGAATCCTTTTGAAATGGTCTGCATCGCCCAGTAGGAAATCTCTTTCCGCAGCCGGCCAGGCATCGGGTATCAAGCGCACAAACTCGATGTTCGCGGCTGCCGCCTGGGCAAACCAAGCTGCCCGAGGGTGACTGTTCTGGCCGTTGGCGCCCCTTCTGGGATGCCGCCAGAAATCCCATTTGTCCGCAAATGCCGCCGGCGCCGATGCGGCCACTACCGTCAGGATAAGGGAGATAAGTAGAACTTTTCTGATCACACAAGCCACGTTTTTGCGCACTTCAAAAGCGTAGCCCTAAAACCTCGTCGCGCCTACCGTTTCTGCAAGCGCGATATCGTGTCCAGCAGACTGTTGATCGTGTTAAATTGCCTCACCAAAAGTTCCGTCCTGAGGGCCGGCATCGCAATCTCCCGCGCTATTGGACGTCGCGAGACACACAAAAGGCGACACTTCAATAAATTTCCGCGTCAAGCTATTGGATTCCATTTCTCGAAACCCAACGCGCTCACCTATGATTCTTCATACCCTTTTCTGACAATGGATTGTTGCGCCAGTGCGCCGAATCTATCGACGACAATGGTCAGGGTCGGACTCCGATGGCCTCGGGGGCAGATTCCGGTGCACCGTCTCCCGCAGGTCAAGAGAGGATACCGGCTTGCTCATGACTTCGCGAATCCCCACCGAACGCAGGCTCTCCGGCGTCAAGTTGGCCGAGAAGCCGGAGCTCAAAAGAATCGGGAGGTTCGGACGACAGGCGTGTAACTGTGCGGCGAGTTCCGTGCCCGAAAGTCCGGGCATGTTCAGATCCGTGATGACCAACTCAAAGTCGTCGGGTCGGGAGAGAAAGATTTCCACAGCTCGAACCGGTGAGTTCTCGACCTCTACCGAGTAGCCTTGACGCTGCAGTATCAACCCCGTCACCTTGCCTACC
>JBBKWP010000174.1:0-7505 GCA_037968995.1 Candidatus Xenobia bacterium | reverse complement strand
GCCCAGTTCCGGGGGGGGGCCAGGTGGGCGTCTCCTGGGTCCTCCCTGGGGAGGCTGGTCCTCATCTCCCGTGTAGGTAGCGCTACCTGGACCCTCCTCTGAACCCGGTGGACATGGTCGTTCCTCCATACTCGGGGGAAAGGGGGGCGGCGGACCCACCCGTGGTGGGAGAGGTCGGTCATTTCCACGCGGGTCTGAATCGTTCCAACGGTCTCCGGACAGCTTCTCAGCCCCTTGTTGATTCGCCGCTCGCGGGGCGGCTTTTGGGTAAGGCGCCGCGATCTCTAGCGGAGTTCTAGGGACGAGCCTCATGCCTTGTGATTGACGCTCCAGACGGTGGAACGCTGGGGCGGAACCGACTCCCGGATAAGTCGTCGAGGCTGCGGGAATTCTAGCGTTCGGCTGTGGCGAATTCGTCGACACTTGCTTTAGAGAGGTCGACCCGCCCCGAACCAGGCGACTGGGAGACGAGGAAACGTCGCTGCCTGTTTTCGCCGCCGATTTCGGTCTTGGCGGTGTCGGGACCGGTTCCTGGGGAGTCGCCGTCGTTTCAAGTTTGAGGGCTTCAAAAGAGGAGCGATCTGGGGGCGTTTGACGTTTTCCGGCACTGATACCGCACAAAAATGCCAACAGAAGGAGAAGTCCTATGGATAGCTCTCGATTCAATTTGGCCCACTTCCCTAATCCCCCTTGGGTAAACTGATTAACTAAAGGATAGCAGCGAAAAGTATCACCAAATCAACAGAGTGTATCCGTTTTGTATCGTTCTTTTTGTATCGAATTTGTATCGGTCCGTGACTGCGTTCCGTCAGAGGCTGCCTTCTCCAAAACCTATGGCTCGAAGCGGTATCCCACACCCCAAACCGAGTGCAGAACAGAAGGCCTTCCAGGTTGGTCGATCTTTTGCCGTAAGCGAGAAATCTGAAGATCTACTCGTCGGCTCTCCCCGGTGTACTCTGGTCCCCAAACTCGGTCGAGCAGTTCGTCGCGAGTGAAGTTTTTGCCCGGGTTAGCCATCATCAGGCGGAGCAAGCCATACTCGGTCGGCGTCAAGTCGATGGCTTCACCGTCGAGAGAGGCCCGTTTGCTCGCCTCGTCTACGGTCAGACCGCCGGCCACGGTAGCCGAGTGGGAAGGCAGACGGGACCGGCGCAGAAGGGCTTTAACACGGGCGATCAACTCCCTTGGCGGGTAGGGCTTGACCAGATAGTCATCGGCCCCAAGTTCAAGGCCGAGCACACGATCAGATTCTTCTTCTCTGGCGGAGAGAATCAGGATCGGAATCTGGGTAAAACTACGAAGTCGGCGAATCACTTCCAAGCCGTCGAGCTTGGGAAGTCCGAGATCTAGCAAGACTAAATCGACGTTCTGTTTGGCCAGATCGAGAGCCACTAGACCGTCTGGAGCATGAATCACTTCAAAACCGTAATCGCTCAAAAGCGCTTGGGTGAGGATCCGGATACTGGGGTCGTCTTCAACTAGGAGAAGTCGGCCCAAGGTTTGATGGCCGCAATCTGTCATAGGGTCTTCTCCATAGCTGCCCCTCTTATCAGAAATCGGTGATTTTCCCTTCCCTATTCCGTTCTGGTTCCCGGCGCGAACATCATCAATTCAAGAGCGCGTCTCAACTGGAGACGCACTCTTGAATTCTAACCGTTGATGTCCAGAAGGCGAATGGGACTCTGTTTTCCGGACCACCCGGAGAACGCTGCGTCTTACAAGGAAGGGGGCTTCGCTTTCGGATTCGGTACCATTCTCGCGCGAATCGTCGGGCTGGGGTTGGGTCTCGGGGAAGCCACAAAGAAAGCATGGGGCGTTAAGCCGGTGATGTCGGTGTTACGTTCAATCAACTTTGTTAAGGTGGTGTCTTCGATCATCTGACGGTAAGCGCTCAAAGCTGGATCGTTGGCGTACCAGAAACGGTCCCCGTCGCGGAGACGACGAAATTGGTCGATCAGGATATTTCTCAAAGTCGGGCCAACCGCTGAAAACGGTGCGGGGTCTTCTGACATCAGGCCTATCCAGGCATCCACGGCGTCGATCGACCCGTAGGTGGAAGCAAGCGCGGTCTGACGTTCCAGGTTGGAGGTGACCTGCTGGAAAGTTTGGAGAACCGACATGCCGTATTCTCGTCGAATGGTGTTGTAGTCGGGCAGGCCGTGATCACGACCTCGCTGGATATTAAGCGAGAGAAGGTCAAAGCCACCCGCTCCAGGGGGACCGAAGAGAAAGTTGCGGAGGTCATCGATCACTTGGACGTCGGTGGTCTCTTGAACGTTGATGGCGGCACCCCGCAGCAAAGGTTCGATCCCTCCTTCGTCGATCAGTAGTTGGGGTTGGAAGAAGGCGTCGCGGACGGCTAGATCGCCTTCGCTGATCGGTTGGCCGTCGGAACCTCTTCTGTATAAAGTCGCGGTCACTTGGCTGTGTCCCAAACGGTAAGCCGCGGTGGAAAAGAGCACGCTGATCGAGGGATCGACGGTGGCATCGTATCCTTGATATCGGGGCAAAGGGTTAGGCCCTACCAGAGCCGGCAAAAACTCTTGATAAGTGATGCTTTGAATCACAGCGCCAACGATTTTCCGACTCAGTTGATAGAGTCGTTCGTCGTCGAGGTCCGGGTCTTGAGTCGCTATCTCTTGCGCCAATCGATTGTGTTCGCGGAGCAACAGAGTTTGAAGACTGGTCAGGAGGAGGTTCTCATCGGCCCGAATGTCTCCGCAGAGGAAAGCTACGCGGCCTGGGTCTTCGGTGTTGAGCGGCGGGAGGTCTCCCGCGCTGAGCCTCATGCGTCCGCCTGTAAACTCTCGCAACGAGGCGGCCACTATGTCGTCGGACCCATAGACCTGGGACCCGTCGATGAATGAGGTTATCGCGTTAGGGTGACGTCTCGGGTTGTCCGTGCCGGTACCGCTGCCCTCTAAGGCGACGGATCTGGAAAGTGGAATCGTCGCTGTGCCGGTGGATGTGGGATCAAAATACGGGTCGCCTGTCGGTACGGAGATCGGGAAAGGCTCGTCGTCGTTGGTCAACGTCAGATCGAGATCGTGGTCGAGAAACTGTCCCCAGCCCCAAACGAGTGCGCTTCGACTTTGTGGGTCAGGGGTGCTTGAGGACTGTGCCGCCAAGGCGTTGCTAACCAAGCGGGCGGAGGGGCGTCCAAGGCCGGAGGGGCTGGAGACGCCGTCGGCGTAGGCCTGGGAAACCGCCAGTCTTTGGGCTGTACCGGCAGCGCCTAGGTCCCGGGTATTGTTGCCTGTCCCATCGATGGTGCGCGCTTCAAATGACGTCGAGGGAGTCGTTGGTGTCGTTGTTGGCCCAGGAGACGAGGCTCCGACCTCGTCGATTATGATAGGAGTCGTAGCTGGGTCGGTCGCTGAAGGACTTGAGGCGAGGGTAGACCCATCGCTGGTCAATCCAGAGACATCGCCCACGCCCCCCGAACCGTTGTCGCTTCCGCAAGCGAAAAACAACAACGAAAGCAATAGCAGTTGGCTGAGTAGGAGAATTTGGCGCATGGCACCTTCCTTTCTCGCTTATCGTAAGGACCTGGGGTATCAAATGTTTGGGTGAATGTGTCAGAGATGTATCGGAATTTGGCCCTCACTAGGAAGGCCGGAACGCCAGAATTCGCTAAGTAGTTAGCATGTTAAAACCCGGAGAAAAGTTGTCTGAACGGTATACCGTTGAGCGAATTCTCGGGCAAGGCGGTATGGGCGCGGTATATCTCGCGTCCATGGATGCCTTGGGAGGCAAGAAAGTCGCCATCAAAGAGATGGAGCATCAGGGATCGCGTCCTGAAGAACTTGCTTCGGCCCTGGACCAGTTCAAAACGGAAGCGACCTTTCTCGCTCATCTAGACCATCCGAATCTCGTCCAAGTCACAGATTTCTTTGTGGAAGCTGACAAGCACTATCTCGTCATGGCCTACGTTCCCGGGGAGACGCTTCAGCAGAAGGCTGTTGAGCTGGGGCGACCGTTTCAATGGGAAGAGCTCAGGCCCTGGGCGGAGTCTCTGTGTGCGGTCCTCACCTATCTGCATACGCAAGACCCCCCAATTCTCTTTCGCGATCTCAAACCTTCCAACATTATGGTCGACTTGTCGGGTCGTTTGAAGTTGATCGACTTTGGGATTGCCCGTTTGGGTCAAGCGGGGATGAAAACAAGTACTTTCCTGCAAGGCACGGGAACCAGCGGATTCTCTCCCATCGAACAGTATGGCGGGAGCGGATCGACTGACGAACGCTCAGACATTTACTCCTTAGGCGCTACTCTGTACTCTTTACTCACAGGTATCGTGCCCCCAGATGCTGTTTCCCGCATTTCAAAGGGGGCCAAGGTTATACCGCCGTCCGAAATACAGCCGTCGCTCCCCTCGGCGCTGGACGCCATTCTCTTAAAGTCGATGGTCCAGAATCCCCTAGACCGTTACCAGACGATCGCTATGATGTCTCGAGACTTGGCCAAGTTATCCGCCACCCCGGTGATGGAAGATGACGCGGGTACCGTAGACCTAAGAACCGCCCCCGCCCCCGCCAAACCAGAGCAGGTGGTTGTCACGAGCCCTATCACCGTGGAGATGCTTCCTACAGGGGCTGCGAAAAATTCCAAAACGTCTTGGGTGGCGATCGGTTCGGCTTTGAGCGCCGCTTGTCTGGTTTTGGTACTCATCGGTTCTCAGGCTATGCCCGTCAGCCAAGAATCAAAGCTGACCGACGATGTCTCCAAGGAGCCGATAAGCTCGGCGATATCACAGTCCGTCACTCCCGCCTCATCGGCTCCACCGGTTGCTCCAAAATCAAGTTCCTCCACACAAGACGGCGAAACTATGGACTCTAAGAAGTTCTCTCTCCCGCCCACTCGAGTCATCCAAAAGAAGCCTCCAAGTCCGGTCACCACCACGCAACCCGCAGCCACAGCGCAAAAACCGAAGCCCGTGGTGATCGTGCCGTCTTCGATAGACGCAAGTCGGAGTCCCTATCCCAAAGCGACCCCACGGACTCCAACTTCATCGGATCCCGCACTCGTTAAATATCAGCCGTCGGTTCGGCCCGGCCCGCCGCCTTTTGACCCGAGAGTTTCGTCCGCGCCCGATCAACCTCCAAGCCATCTCCCGCCTCCACCTGAAGGCGCTCCTCCACCTGTCCAAGATGCCGAAGGACGCTGGGTTCCTCCACACGGCGGACCCCCGCGGGCTGGCGGGCCTCAAGGTGGGCCACCGGGAGCAGGTCCGTTACGGGATCCAGGTGGAGCCGAGGACTCCGGTTTTGAGGGCCGCCCACGAGGCTTATGAAAACTTTGCGCTTCACGGGACCGGATGGTTCGGAAACCATCGTATCGGTCGACCGACAGCGTTTAACTTTGGGGCGAGAGGGCGGCGGGGCAGATATTCAGGTCCCAGGAGACAAAGCTATCTCCCGTCGTCACGCCTGCGTCTGGACAGAGGACGGGGACATCTGGTTTGAAGACTTGGGAAGCGCCAACGGAAGCTGGTCAGAGGACCAAGAGTTGGATGGACCCTTACGACTGGAGCCGGGCACTCGAATCGTCGTTGGAGAGAGTGAAGTCGCCTTAGGCCCGGATCGCGTTGCCGCCCCTATTTTTGACGGCTTAGACGAAAGAATGACGCTTCGTCTAGAAGCCTCCCCTTCCGAGGCTCCGGCCGCCTCCCTTCTGGGTCCCTACATGACGGCACTGTATGATTTTGTCCAGGGGCTTCTTGAGGTAACGAGCAACCAACTCATACCTCAGACTTTGACGCGCATCTATCAAGTGGTTCCGGCGGCCCAAAGGATCTCCTTAGTGAGCCTTCCCACGGAGGACGGAGTTTGCCAACCCTTGATCCCGAACGAGGCTTTGGATTCGGAGTACTCTGGTGGACCCATCAGTGTGAGTTTGGTACGACACGCGGTGCTATCTGGTAAAGCTCTCTTATTGTCGGAAGATTCGCCGACGGTGGATCCCGCGGCCGACCATAGCGCAAAAATGCACGGCATCCGCAGTGCGGTTTATGTACCCCTCACCCCACTTGGGGGAGAGACTTTCGGGGTCTTGTGTGTGGACACTCCAGAGCCCTCGCTTCCGTTTACAGAACAAGATTTCGATTTCTTGAGAGCCGTGGGAGGACTTCTAGCCACCGCGCTCTCCTCGGAGCGACTGCGTGACGTGGCGCGACAAAAAGAGTTACAGGCGAAAGAGATGACGGCTAGACACGAAACCATGACCGCGTTTTTGAAGATCGCCAGTCACGATCTGAAGAACCCTCTGACCGCCATCAAGATAGGGGCCTCTCTCATTGCGAGGAAGGCAACGTCAGACTCGGATCGACTCTACGCCGAAATCATCATCGATTCCACCAACCGAGCCGAAGAACTGATTGCGACTTATCTGGAAGTTTCTCAGATCGAACACGCTCTGCAACTTGAGCCGGAAACGGTAGACCTTGGCCAACTCTTTGATGAAGAGGTCACTTTCTTAAAGCAGGCGCAAAGCAAAGAGTTGCCGTTCACTTTCTCCAGAGATTTTCAGGTGCCCACGGTGTGGGCCGATCGCCAAAAGCTGCGCCAAGTGCTGACGAATCTACTCTCCAACGCTCTCAAATATTCGCCCGCGGGCGGTCGCATTCGTGCCGCTTCTCACCTTATTGGCTCTGAGACCGTCCTCTCGATTCAAGACGAGGGCGTTGGCATCTCAGCAGAAGATCAAGCCAAACTTTTTCAACAGTTCCAACGGGTGGGAGATCGCAGTTTGAGTTCGGGAACAGGGCTTGGACTCTGGCTGACTCAAGCCCTGATCGAAGCCCATGGTGGCCGCATCTGGGTGGAAAGTTCATCTGGTGAAGGCTCCACCTTCTTCTTTTCCCTGCCTGCGGGTGAGTACTAAATTTTATGGGCACACTCGAAGAAGTGGGCGTACAGAAAAGGGAAACCTAAGAGTTCTGAGGTGGGATGGAGCGGGGAGCCGAGGTGGCGGAGCGCTGTGAGTTGTTGCACTCGATACATGTTGTTATAGATGTAGCGACTGAAGTACTTTCTGGTTTTGAGAATATCGAGGCCGAGATCCTCGATGTCCGCGAAGAGCTTTTCCGGATCTTCTAAGAGGCCCGGATAAGTGGTCAGAAAGAGGCGACTTTCAGGCCCCGGTTTCATGGAGTCTCGGGCACATTCCAAAAAGAAGCGCATTCCGTCCGAAGCGTAGGGCGGGTCCATGGTCACGCAATCGTAGGCGGCCTTCATGCTGTCGGGCACGCCGTAACGAAGATTGTGCTCTAAGACGGTGAACCGGTCGGCTCCCTTTTCGTGCAGAAACGTCACCAAATCCTGATCGAGTTCCAGGACATCGACGTCGAACTCATCGGTGCGATGGACCAGCGCGAGGGCCACAAGATCGTCATCGCCTAAAACTAGAATTCTTTTCCCGGATTGGGTGGATTTCGCGATCAGTTCGGCTCGTTGCTGGGTGGTGAGGGGGATGCAAAATTGCTGTTCGTAGCGGTGCTTCAGGGC
>JBBKWP010000173.1:0-15097 GCA_037968995.1 Candidatus Xenobia bacterium | reverse complement strand
TAGTTGGGGTACTCGCGCTGTCTGGCCCGGTCGGTCTGCGAATCCTCTGTCTGATGACTCCAGGGGTTCCATAGTGTCATTTTTTCATCGTCCATACCGAGCAGGACCAGAGAGTGGGATCCCCACTGATCCCCTTCTTTGACGAACTGGAGGCTTACGTTCACCGCGCCATCGGACTGTGAGAGTTCTTTTTTCATGCGTCGCTCGATGTCCATCGAGTTGTTATCCTTGCCATATCCATCGTGGTCGGTGGTTTTGCCAAGAAGAGCGTCGCCGAGGCGGATCGTGCCGGTGCCGAATGTACCCCGGTAGGAGTCGGCGTGTCGCGATGTGCTCCGATTCTTGTGGTAGTCCCCATCAACGTTGTGATAGTCATATTTTCGACCGTTGGCGTATTCCATAAAGGAGCTCTGCAGCACACGGTCGAGGTCGTCGCGGGTGGAGTTGTCCGAGTCGATGCAACCTTTGTTTCGGATAATTTCCTCACCGTTGCGTCCTTTCAACACACCTTTTTCGCTCGTTAGTCCCTCGGCTACTCGAGCGAACTCGGCGGGGTTTTTTCGCGCCAGCATGAATTCCATGGTTGTGGCAGCGCAGGTGCCGCGCTTGCGACCCTGACAGATTTTGCGAGGGTCTAGCATGCGATCGATGGTTTGACTGAGAATGGTCTCGGTGTCGAGACCCTTGGCGCGCGGTGTTCGGGCGATGGTGCCCAGGGTATGTAGAGCCGTGGTTCCTTGGCTGTCTTGTCTGTCGAGCACTCCACGCTTTTTGAGTTCTTCGAGCTTGGGAGCGAGCTCTGGAAAGTCGGTCGTGAGAGTGGTCATCACGTCGACTGCGGGGCGCGGCCCGTCGGCGAACAGGAAACGTCGGTCTCCTCCCATTTGATAGGAGGACCCGAGATAGGCGTCGTGAGGTCGAGCGAGTTCGTCCTGAGAGACCGCGAAATGACTTGAAAAAGTCGGTCGGACTAAAGGATTCGGCAACGGTGAGGTTTTGAGTGCTAAAGCGTCCATGGCTTGAGACTATCCTACCGGTGTCCGAAGAGATTCCGAACGTTGGCTATCTTTGTGAAGTGGCTGGAAGCAGCACGGCGAAAGATTTGGCCCTCGTCTTCTGGCTCGACCCTTGATCGCCTCGGTCGCAGCTTGGGACATCTTCACCATTTCGTCGCAGGCCTCGTCCCGTTCCAGGTCATCTTGATGCTTGAACCTCATCAGATCTTCAACTTCGGGACCTGACTCAGAAGCGATTGACATCTCACTCGGCCATCGTAGGTCTATCGAAGTGGAGTTCTGTAGTCTGTGATCGCAGATGAGGGACACTCATCCCCGGAGAAGAGAAGAGCAGGACAATGAACATAGGAAATGCACCCATCGTATCTAAAAATATCAGAGAGTGGGATCCAAGCTCGCAGCCGGTATTTGTATCGCGAGCCGACAGACAGGGTTCATGCTCGTCCAATCACTGCCACTCCATGGAGACCAACCAATGAAAATATCGCGCGCATTCCTAGCTCTTTCGTTCTTGCTCACTACCTGCTTCCCAAGCTTGGCGGACGACATGGTAGCTCCGCTTCTGGATCGCGAACTCTTCTTCGGTGCGCCGGAGATTTCTCGAGCCCAACTCTCTCCCGATGGTCGCTACATCGCGTTTCTTAGCCCTTATAATGGGGTCTCAAACATTTGGGTAAAGAAGCGAGGAACGAGCCAGGACCAAGCCTGGCCGGTGACCGCAGAGGCGATTCGACCCTTGCATGGGTACAAGTGGAGTCCGGACGGCCGCTCGCTTCTCTTCTCAAAGGATCACGATGGGGACGAGAACTACAATCTCTATTCTGCCGACCCCACGACGGATATGTCCAATGCTGCAGACGACGCCCCCCGACGTCTCACGAACCTGCGGGGCGTACAAACACGGCTCCTGCACCTTTCCAGGGCGGAGGCCAACATAGTTTTTATCGGGCTCAACGACCGGGACCAGATCTGGCACGACCTGTATAAAGTGGACACAAGTTCGGGTGAACGAACGTTGATAATGGAGAACCGCGAGAAAATTGCCGAGTATATTTTTGACAACTCAGATGTTCTCAGGGCCGTTATAAAAATGACACCGGATGGTCGGAAAGAGCTCGCCGAGGTTCATCCCGATCGCCTAAGGACTATCGTTGCAATTGATCTCGACGAGAAATTTTCTCCTCTCGGCTTTGATAAAGAAAACACCAGCCTCTATGCTACAAGCAATCGGAAACAGGACCTGGAGGCCTTGGTATTACTGAACATGGCAAGTGGCAAAGAGCGACTTGTTCAGGCCGACCCAGACGGAAGAGTTGATATTTCCAGTGTGGTATTTGACAAGGAGAGTCATCTTCCGATCATAGCCCGATTTGACGACGGCACAGGTCGTGACGTAGTCCTCAACGAGGATTATAGAATTGATGACCAGTGGTTGAAGAATCAGTTCCCCGGCCAATCGATCACTTGGCGTTCCTTCGGCGAATCGAAGGACATCTGGCTGATAGATGCGAGCAGCGACACAGAGCCCGGGGAAACCTACCTGTTTGAGCGCTCCCAGAATAAGTTAAGTCTACAGTACCGTTTTCGAGGGGACCTTCCCAGGGACGTACTCGGTTCAATGGTGCCTCTGACGTACCTCTCGTCTGATGGACTTGAGATACCCGCGTTGATCACTTTCCCCAAGGGAGTTCAGAGAAAAGGGCTTCCCTTGATCGTTTCTCCCCACGGGGGACCTTGGGCCAGGGATCGATGGGGGTATAACGGCGAGGTTCAATTCTTTGCGAATCGCGGTTACGCGGTCTTACAGCCCAATTTTCGAGGTTCGACGGGATACGGGAAAAAGTATTTGCTGGCAGCCAACCAGCAGTGGGGTGAGTTGATGCAAGATGACATCACCTGGGGAGTCAAACATCTGGTGGAGCAGGGTATTGTCGACCCCGACCGGGTAGGTATTTTTGGGGGAAGCTACGGCGGCTATGCTAGCCTGGCCGGCGCGACCTTCACACCGGAACTCTACTCGGCCGCAGTCGCCTTCATGGCACCCTCTAATCTGGTAAGATCCCTAGAGAGTATTCCAACCTACTGGGAGAGTGAACGAAAGATAATGTACAGTCGAATAGCCGACCCCAACACGAAGGAGGGCCGGGCACTCCTGGAGCGGCAGTCTCCAATCAACTACGTGGACCGCATCTTAACGCCCCTAATGATTGTGCAAGGAGCCAACGATCCCAGAAACCTACAGCGTGAGAGTGATTCCATCGTCCGAGCGCTCCACCAGAGGGAGTTTCCGGTGGTTTACCTTCTCGCTGACGATGAAGGGCACGGCTTCAGTAGGCCACTAAACAACCTGGCCTTCTACGCTTCGACGGAAAAGTTCCTTGCCCAGCATCTGGGCGGGCGATATCAGGCCGAGGTCAGACCCGAAATTCAAAAGCGCATTGAGCAGATGACCGTAGATCCGGCGCAATTGTAGAATCTGCGTCAACTACACTGAGGAACTTCTCTGCCCGAACCCGAAGCGGCGTTGATGAAAAGAACACACTATTCAACTGGATCCCCTTGGGAGGATGTCGTCGGATACAGTCGTGCCATTAGGATAGGCAACCAGATCGAAGTCGCCGGGACAGTGGCCATTGAGGAGAATGGCTCGTTAGTGGGCGCCGACAGCGCATACAGCCAAACCCTCTTCATCTGTGCAAAGATTGCGAACGCACTGGCGGAACTGGGGGCGCGACTGGAGGATGTGGTTCGCACCCGCATGTTCGTTACCGACATCACCCGCTGGGAAGAGTACGGAAAAGCGCACGGTGAGGTGTTCAAAAACATCAGACCTTGCACTTCAATGATCGAGATAAAGCGGCTGATTTCACCCGAGTATCTCATAGAGATTGAGGCAACCGCTATCGTTGATTGACCTCCGAAAATTCCGCAAAATGTCTCTGCTCGGTTTGTGGCTCCAAGAGAACTGTCGGCGCTGATTTCACAGTGGTTTTCGAAATTAGAAACCACGTTGGGTCCAACTGGTCTATACAGTTTTGGGAAACTGGCACTTTAGTCTCTACCGTTGCAGTCTAGAATGAGCCTCATGCAATACACCCACATCAGCGAAAGCTGGATCTCGACACAGTTGGAAGGTTTTTGTAACGACCCCGAAGCCCTGCGATCCGAAGAGATTTGGGAACTTCTCAAGGACGCTTATTGGGCTAGTCATCGATCAGTAGAAATCACCGAGCGCAATCGTCAGAACGCTCTTTCTCAGTGGGCATTCTTTGAAAAGGGGATCTTGAAAGCCTATCTGAGAGTCGAAGATTCATGGCTCTACGATGTGATCGTCAGTCCAGAATTGAGAGGCAAAGGAATCGGAAAAAAGCTCCTGTCCAACCTATTGGAGGAGCCTAGAATCCAGTCAATTCCCCAACTGGGTCTAGACACCCTAGACGCGATGACACTCTACGAGAAGTTTGGATTCAAATCTATCGGTCTCAATCCTCGTGGCCACCATCGCATGATTCGGAGCCACTCGACCTATTTTGAGGGCGGATGCGGATTTGTCGAGTCGAAGGCGTAGGTCACGTGAATCCTATGATCGGGGTGTTAGCGGGAATGGGACCATATTCAACGGGTCCATTTCTGGAACTCATCCTAGCGGAATGTGAACGACAGTATATGGCTTGGCGTGCCAGGAAAAGAAGGCCTTTCGTCAGGCCTGGGGTTTCCTCGACTTGCGTTCCTTGGGCGGCGGCAGTGCATCCGTGGTGACTCTGGCTAAACGCGACATCCAAGCCCGGTCGTCCCAAAGGTCTCCAGATATATGGAGGTGCGGTTTGGCACCGGGATACGGCGAGCCTTCGGTAACGATCCCCACATGGTTGCGGCCGGGAGTCGTCGGCTTAAAGAAAAGTTCGTCATCACAGACCATCGCAATAAGCTTTCCGTCACAATAGACCGCATACTCACCGAACATCTTCTTTGCGAGAATCAGGCCCGAGTCGGATATCTGCTCAACCACAAAGTCAACGATTTCTTTAGAACTAGCCATACATAACCCCAACATTTTTTGACTTCATTATAGACTCCTGTTCATCTGGAACGGAAGCGGCTATGAGTTGCCTGCGTTTGGCAAAGCCGCAACCGAGCCCAGCAAGAGACGAGCCTCTCGTAGAAGATGCGCCTCGTCGCAATAACCTCCCTCCAGGGCAAGGTCGGCCCGCGAGCGCCCGGACGCGCGTCGAAGACCGTCTTGGACGTTCTTCAGACGTTGAATACGGGCGAACCTTTTAGGACCGGCGCCCACGTGCGCCTGGAATAACCGAGTCAACTGTTGGCGAGAGAGCGCCACCGCAGCGGCTGTCTTCTCAATCGTGTAGCCGACGCCGAGTAGCTCGATGGCACGCGAAAGGCGCGCGTTTGGTAACTCCGGGAGATCCTTTTCCAGCAGCGCGCGCTGTAAAGCCCGCAAAGGGTCCGGATCGGTCCAGAGAGTTTTCACCCGTCCTGGCGACCAGAGCTCGGCCAGGCTCGGCGTCCGATCGGTCAACAGGTTAGCTGGAGACCCGCCCAGGAATGCCCGTGAGGTACCAGGCCGGAATCGAACGCCATAGGCTTCTGTCGCGGGAATCCTTTGGGATTTTGTCATAAAGCCAACGACGCGAGCAACCTCCAGCCCTGGGTGAAGGACTATGTCCATGCACCCATCGGGCACGATCAGCTTATCGCCTGTCCCGACGTCTGGGCGGGCAGACCAGAAGCACTCAACGAAGGGCCTCAGAATGGGTAAAGGTGGAAGCTCGCGATACAAGGCGCTATGGTTGCTCCATCGAGAAGACCATAATATGGCCGGCCGGGTCGCGCACCACGACCTCGGTACGCCCATAGGAGGTCGTGCGCTCTGGCATGAGCGGAGTAAGGGCGGACCCCATCTGCCGTATTGACTCGAGGTGCATACGCCTGGGCGCAGGCGATAAGGGCCAAGCTTAGCCCGACGATGGCGGTTTTAAGATTTTTCATCACTGGCATTCTAAAAAACTTTATGAATTCCGTCTTGGACATTTGGAACATTCGAAGGCGGGATCAAAGCCGTAGGTCCGCTCTTCTTGGAACTGGCCGTTCTGCTTGTGGATGATGAGTTGACCGGCTTCATGGGACCGGGGTCCCTTTCTATTTTGTGTGCTGAAGAAGACGTGAGACCGTTGATGGGCTGACCTTAAATAGCCTGGCGGCATCTGCTGTGCACAAACGAACGTTTACACACGGGCCTACAACCAGCATGAGTCTGATTCTCTAACCGTCTTGGACTGTGGCGTAGTATGTCCTGAGGATATCGTTGATATGAGTCTGATAGGGCTTCCCTAAGCTCTCCGCATCCTTCTTTAGAAAGTTCAAGACTTTGCGCTCGAAGCGGATCGTAATCTTTTGGGAGCGAGGCTCACGAGGCACGAGCTTAGCAAATCGATTTCTGGATACCTTACAATTCCCGAGGAACTCGGGACTAAGACCCTCTTCATCAGAAGGTTCAGGGGCATCTTTAATCTCTTTGCGAGCTTGTTCCAAGTCAGTCTCATTTTGGACTTGCGTCAAGCTCTTTCTAACCGTTTTCTTCATGGTACAAGTTCGTTTCTGCTCGTGTCGCTTTTCGAGCTGAGATGATTCGAATGAAATTCTCTTCCCTCTCGGTAAAGATCACCAACAAACACCCAACCTCGGCAGGAGTCATACCGATGAGAATCTCTCGCACTTCTCCGCCATAATCAAAACGGTCATCCTTGATAATCAAGGCCATTTCATCCTGAAACGCGAGAATAGCCGTGTTAAAAGAGACGCCATGCTTCTTCCGATTAGCTCGATCTTTGCTAGGGTCCCATTCAAATTCCATAATCAGTATAAAATATACATACGGAAATGTACATACAAATACCTGTTGGATCGGCTATTGATAAGGACTTCGAAAAAGCGGGTGCCGACTCCGCCTCGAAGGCGAACTGAGAGCCGATGGTTTCGCTATCCATGCTGTAAAAGACTTGCACATTATCTCAAGTTGAGAGTCGCGCTTTACTTTTCGAATCTTGGCGCTCCTCACGTCAATGGTTTCCCCCAGCCGATGCTCGGAGTGCTCGGACTTACGGCTGTAGTCGCCCTCAACGTCGAACTTGCCGCCCCAGGGGAGCGACATGTCGTTTAGCCAGAGCGAGTTGTTCTCGAAGGGATCAGTACGAGTCGTCTCCGCGTTCATGCTCCAGTTTTTCGCCAGCGCGACCAGCTTGGCAAACAGTTCGCGGGCGGGAAAGATCTTGGCGGCTTCTCACTCTTCGACGTGGGGCGCGATCTCTTCTTTGACGAAACGGCGAACCATGGCGTGAAACTGTTCATGCTCAGGCGTGAAAGTGAGGGACATAACGGACTCCTTGGCTTTATGCGGACCGGTGCGGGCACTCTCTCTGTCCGTTGATTTTGGTCTTTTAGCGAGGAAGTCCTGGTCCTTTCAGTTGAGACGCCGCGCCCCTGAACTGATCAAAACGTGAAAACATTGAATGGGTCGATCGACCCATTCAATCTTTCGGAATCTTGAGTATGATCTCTTCCTAGTCTAAAACTATGGAGAAAGTACCCATGACCAAACATGTTTCAATCCGAGTTCAATCGCTGATTCTCTCGACACTACTGATTGTGGCAGCCCTCTCGGGACTAGGCTGTTCCAAGAGTGACCCCCTTGTAGGCACCTGGAAAAGTGACGACGGAAAGGTAACGGTCGACTTTGTCGCGCCAAATTCGATGGTCTGGGTCGAAAGAAAAATGTCGAAGTTCCAGCAAGAAGACGAAAAAATCGAAAGAGAATTCGAAAGCGGACGCTACGGGATTTATCGCACCGAGGATAAGAAAATCACCATCGCCTGGCCGATGGCGGGTGCTTCAGAACCGCCGGCTCCGGTCACCCTGAGCCTGAGTCTCAAAGAGGACAAATTGTCCCTGAAAGGTGACGGTGTCGATCTCGACCTCAAAAAGGCTCCACCTGCCGTTCCACAAGAGTTGGTGGGCGTGTGGGGCTATCGAAGGGGGCAACCACAGAATACGGAGGGTATCGTGATCAGTGGGTCCGGTGCCGCGGTGGATTTAGGCAAAGGTCGTAGTAGGGATGGTTCGGTGGATGAAATGAGTCGTGTCAGTGTATTGGGAAGCGAACTCACTCGAGAACCTTTGGACAGCCTTGAAGACTTCTCTCGTCAGAAAGCTGCCGAACACTTCGGCTTTTCTAGCGACGATTTGGGGTCAAAACGCGAGTGGAACTATAGAATTGCTGATGACACACTTACTCTCAACGCAGACAAGGAAATGACGGCGACTCGGGTGCCCGTGCCCCTGCAGTTGGATAGTCGAAGCAACATCGAGTGGGCCCCCTTTAAGGAAAAGACGGTGAAGAAATGAAGTCTATTCTAGTAGCGCTTTTCGTTTTGGGCGCGATGACGGGTTGTCAGACGAAACCTACCATCAAAGGGCCATACCCTTTGAGTTCAGCTCCCTCCTCAAGTGCTTTCGGTTCGAGCTACGGCGACAATGAGACGAACTGGAGCCCCGACGGCACCAGAGTCCTGGCAGTTCATCCCGATTGGGACAAAGCACAGGTTCAGGTTGTCAGCGCGGAAGGCCCCTCGTGGAAGTGGGATACAAAAGATAAGGCTCTCACCAATAAAGTTTGGAGTACATCCTTTGGCGACCTATTGCGCACCGACGACAATCTTCTACTTCTGGGATACGATCAGTCCCGAACCGAAAAGAATATGGTTGTCTTTTCCAGTTCGGACCAAGGTGCGAGTTGGTCTTGCAAGGCGTTAGGAAGTTTCCCATGGGTCTCTCGATCTAGTAGAACACTGGCTTGCAGCAAACGCGCGATACTGCTGGAAGGCCCCGATCAAAGGGACCGAAAACGTAGAAAGGAGCTTAAGCTGGTCGTCTCCGATAACCAAGGTGTCACCTGGAGCGGTATGACTATCCCCTTCCCGGAGGACCAAGTGGAATTCGGGAGACAATGGCGATATGAGTTAGATATGGAAGGTAGGTTGCATGCTGTATCGTTTCCCGCTTCTCGCAAGGAGGGTGACGAATCCAGGGAAGGTGTCTATTATCTGCGCTCAAGCGATTTGAAAGTGTTTGACGTGGTGGACTTTCAGCCCCTCACAAAAGTCAGCAGCGACGGATTTGGCCTGGGAATCAATAGGGACCTGCCTGAGGAAGTGTACTTGGCTTACAATGAGTCCACGGTCGCCGGGGATGACCTTGTGAAGACCCAAACGGCTCACCTATTCATGAAGCTCTCTCATGATGGGGGCAAAAGTTGGAGTTCACCCTTCGAAGTCGCGTCCAGTGAGAAAACTGTCGGTCACGTGGAGGTTGAGGGGTTTGGAGATTTCATTGTGGTCTCCTGGTCACACTTCGATAAAGGCGGCGTTTACAGTTCGGTCTCCCTCGACCGGGGTAGAACTTGGTCGACTCCGCAACCGGTAGTGGACGACGGGGCCACTGGGGAGCACTACCTCTCCGTCAGCGAGAAAGGAGCGCTTTACACAATTACTAAGACCCGTACTGCCGCTGAACCTAGTACCATAATGATTGTGTCCACGAAACCGTGATCCTCATCGACGCACACTTTTCGCCCCCGAATCCTCAAGCGGTTGAGATATCGAGCCTCCGCTCAGGTGGACAGATTCTTTCCCTTCAAGCCGGGCACGTTGTTCCAGAGCCAGTCCGCGACTTTGTTGTTGCTAAAATGGTGTGCAGATTGAACGAGCCGAACCCTCGGATCTCGACTCTTTCGTTCTCGGGAATCTCCGGGGACCATCCGGGAGACTATGAGCATTTCAGCCGTCGAGGCATAATGTTTTCAGAGGCAACACGGCGGGCTAAACGGCAAAGACCAAGCCTTAAACTGTAAAATCAGATTCAAGAGACATCGTCTATAGGACGGCGCTGGAACCGAAAGGTCCAGGCTACAGCTGCCCCGAGGCGACAATCCTCTTCGATACAACAGAATAGAGAGCACCGTTCCGCCATGATCGGCTTGGACGGTGAGCAAAAGGACTCAGAGTTCTGTCACAAGATGGCGGACCGGGTCCTTTTTACTTTGGGTTCTCGTTTGGGGGAGTTTTTAGTGTACATGCCGTCCACTAGATCCAACAAAGCGGAACGTCCCCAACGCGCCGCCGAGACGACCGACAACGAAGCGCCTAGGGTCAAGACTCCCGCACCAACGAAACCTCTCACGGATGCAGCGACAGTAATTCCAGCCGCTTGGTCCCGTTGCGACTCGTGCGAAAGATCAAGGCCATCTCGCTTTTATTTGCAACGTTTGACGGCGACCAGGGTTACGTCGTCCTGGTTTGGCGCTGTTTTCGCGAAGGCTTTGGCGTCGGAGAAGACCTTCTCAATGAGTTCTGGGGGGGATAAGGTCTCCGCTTTCCTCAGCATTTCCGCTAGTCGCTCCTCGCCATACATTGCGCCCGTTGTATCCCGCCATTCTAGCAATCCGTCAGTGCCTAAAAAAAGCAGATCGTCCGGCTCGAGCCTTATGGAGCGTGTTGTGAAGGGGGCCTCCGCCAGCACCCCTAGAGGAAGTCCGCTGGGGGGCAAAGTCACCAGACGGCCCCCGGTGCGACGATGAAAGGCCAGGCCCTGACCACCATTGACGTAGGTAAAGCGATGCCGGCGGCTGTCGATGACTCCTAGGAGCAAGGTGACGAAACGCTCCGCTCGGTCCAACGGACCGCACATTAAACGGTTGGCTCGCTCGATGACTTTTGCCAAGTTGGACCGTCTTTGAAATAAGGCTCGGATAATGGCCCGGCACTCCGTGACCAACAACGTGGAGTCGATGCCATGACCGGTAGCGTCGGCGACCAGGAGGCCGATGCTTCCATCGTCTAGGGGAAAGATATCGTACAGATCTCCCCCGGTCAGACTGGCCGGCACCAGACGCCCCGAGAACTCGTAGCCCTCGAAAGTCAGCGGTTCGCAAGGGATGAGGGCGTCCACCATTTGACGTGCTCGTTGCATCTCTCGCTCAAAGGTCGCCTTCTGGCGCGCTTCGGTCCAGAGCATCTGACGCTTGATACCGATGGCCACTAATCCGCCCAGAAGAACGGCTCGCTTACGCTCGGTTTCACTGAAAGTGACTCCCGGAGGCTTGATCGCTTGCAAGATTCCGAACAGCTCTCCCTGCTGGCTGCTCAACGGTAGCAACAGCTCATTGAAAGCGGGGTTCTCGATACCGCCAAGCTGATGCAAAGCACTGCCCTGGGTCTGGAGCTGATAACCGGTCTGTCCCGGCTCGTGCAAGAAAATGTGAGCGTTGACGCAGCCGAGCAGGTTGCGCGTCGCACGGGTGATCTCCGGCAACAGACGGTCCAGCTCGAAAGTATTAGCCATCAGCTGGATGACCTCTATCAATTCGTCCCATTCCTTAGCCATAGCGGACCTAATGACTCCGATTCGACGACCGCTTAGCAAGACCCTACGATGAGAGATTATATTGCCAGAGTCCACTCCCCCCGATGGCGGACCCGCCAGCTTTGGAGTGGGTTAGTCGTCACCGTCGGTTCCGTGCAAAGCTACGACGGTTGCGATTTCCCTCTATACTTTCAAATTCGAAACCCAAAGATTCTAGAAGCTCGCGGGTTCCTTGAATCTCGTCAAGATTCAAAGTTGCCCCGCCGATGGTCCCGAGAGGACTCTGGGTCTTGAGATCCTGCTCGAATCAAAAGGGTCGCTCCTAGTCCCCCCGCCACAGTGGATGCGACGAGGACGCCAAGTTTGGCCGCCTCTACGGAGGCGATGTCGGTAAAAGCCAATCCTGCGATAAAAAGAGACATGGTGAAGCCGATGCCCGCCAGGAGCGAGACTCCGACGATGTGGTTCCAGCCCGTTCCCTCGGGAAGGGACGCTCCTCCGAATCGCACGGCAAGATAGCAAGCTCCCAGGATTCCTATCGGCTTCCCCAGCACCAGGCCCACCATAACCCCCAGCGCCACCGGGTCCAGTAGCAGTTCGGCCGACTGGATCGTCACTCCAGCGTTGGCCAATGCGAAGACGGGAATGATGAGAAAGGCCGACCAGGGATGGAGCAGATGTTCCAATCGCAGAAGTGGAGGTTGGACCATCTTGCATTCCATCTCGACGTGGTGGAGGGCATCTTGGGCCCCCTGACTATGGATGAAGTTCTCAGGAAGCGGCCCTGACGGGTCGTGGCTGTTGAGGACCTTGGTGACCTCGGATACGAAGCCCGCTGGGGTCTGACGGGTCCAAGAGGGAATGACAATGGCCAAGAGCACACCGGCCAGAGTGGCGTGGAGCCCGGACTTGAAGATCGCCAGCCACAGAAAGAGTCCAGGAATCAAGTAGAATGGGAGCGGGCGCACGCCCTGGCGGTTGAGTATGAATAAGAACACCAAAATTCCGGCGGCCCAGCCTAGAGGGACCCAGGAGATTTTTTCGGTGTAGAACAGCGCTATAATCACGAGGGCCGCGAGATCGTCCACGATGGCCAGTGCCGCCAAAAAGATCTGTAGACTGACTGGGGCGCGACGGCCGATGAGCGCCAAAATTCCAAGCGCGAAGGCGATGTCTGTGGCCGCTGGGATGGCCCAGCCAGACGCCCCCGGCCCTCCAAAGTTGAACAACAGATATAGCAGCGCAGGGATCGCGGCGCCACCCAACGCGGCGGCGACCGGTAGCATGGCTTTGCGGGGTTCGGCTAATTCGCCCACCAGGAACTCCCGCTTAATTTCTAGCCCGACGAGCAGAAAGAAGACCGCCATCAGGCCATCGTTGATCCAGTGGTGCAAAGACTTCGTCATCTCGAAGTTACCGATGCGGAACCCTACCGTCATTTGCAGCAAACTCTGGTAGGATCCGGAATCCAGATTGGCCCAGGCTAGAGCGCACAGGGCGCACACCAGGAGCAGAATCCCACTGGATCCTTCGAGCTTAACGAAGCTCTGGAACGCGGTCACAACCGTTTGGGCACCTGGCTGAAGCGTCTTTTTTGAGGGCTGAGAATCGATGGCGACAACTTCGTAGAGTCAGGACCTAAGGCCTCTTGGGCTGCTGTTTCTCGACTTTTTCCGCCCATTCGGGATCGGGCGACGGGAACTTGGCTCCTGGGCTGGTGCCCTCCATGCGTTTGGCTTCAAAATCTTGGTAAGTATCGAAAACGAAGTACGGATTGGTCTTTTTCTGATTAGCCAGCGTGTCTGAGCCTCTCTCAAGCGTTCCGTGTCCAGGATAGAACACGGTTTCGTCAGGCAAGTTGTCGGCCAGCCAGTTGATTGTTTGGTAGAGAGCCTTGGGGTCCCCGCCGTCGATGTCGGCTCGACCGCAAGAATCGAGAAACACTGCATCGCCGGTCAGTAAGTTCTCGCCCAGATGAAGGGCCATGGAGCCGGGGCTGTGGCCTGGCGTATGAAAGGTCTTGACCTTGACATGGTCACCGATCTCGATCACGTCGCCCGCGGAGACTCGCTGCAAGTTCTCACAGCTAAAATTGGACCAGTCGATCTCTACATCGAGCATATAAACCGGGATGCCGGGGTACCTGGCTAAGAGAGGCCTTACCATGTTGATATGGTCGTAGTGGCTGTGAGTGAGCAGGCAGGCTGACGGTGTCACTCCGCGCTTTTCGATCTCCTGGATGATCCCGTCGATCTCCCAGGCGGGGTCGACCACAGCACACTTTTTAGTGGCTGTATCTTCCAGCAGATACATAAGGTTGTTCCAAGGGCCCAGGGTGTATTGATGGATGGTAAAGTTCTTTTGACTCATTCCACCAGCTTAAAGAATTGGAGCGAAAGGCCTCCTCGGCGAATGCCCACGACGTTCGCGCGGTCGGCAAGTTTGAAGCCGCCTGCATCTCGATTTTCTGACCCCCAAAACTCTCTTCGTTGAGATCGAGGGAGTTTGTGGTCACATCGTAAATCATAAAAAACAGGAGCAAATATATGGGACGTTTAGTCAATGGAAAATGGGTCACCACCAGCATCATCACTAGCGATAAAACGGGAGCTTTTGATCGCAAACCGCGCACTTTTTTGGAGACCATTGGTGAGGATCATCCTGTCTTTAAGCCCGAGTCCGGCCGCTACCACCTGTATGTGAGCTACGCCTGTCCTTGGGCGCACCGAACTCTGATCTTTCGAAAGCTCAAGGGTCTCGATGAGCACATCACTGTGAGCGTGGTTCACCCCGATATGCTAGACAACGGTTGGACTTTTACCACCGACTTCGAAGGCGCCACCGGAGACCAACTCCACGGGTTCGAATATCTTTACCAGGTCTATCAGAAGGCACAGCCCGACGTTAGTACCAGCGTCAGCGTTCCCATCCTGTGGGACAAAAAGAACGGACAGATCGTCAACAACGAGTCCTCTGAGATCATCCGCATTTTCAATTCTGCCTTCAATTCTTTGACCGGCAACATCCAAGATTATTATCCTTTGCCGCTGCGCGCCGAGATCGACGCTCTCAACGAACGGATCTATCACCACGTTAATAATGGTGTCTATCGATCGGGATTCGCCAAAACTCAAAAAGCTTACGACCAAGCCGTGGCTGGGCTGTTCGAGGTGCTGGATGAATTAGAGCAACTCCTGGAAGGCAAGACGTATCTCGTCGGGGACCACCTCACCGAGGCTGACCTTCGTCTTCTGCCGACCCTCTTGCGCTTCGACTTGGTTTACTACGGACACTTCAAAACCAACCTCAGGAGGATCTCCGACTATCCCAATCTGTCACGCTACACGGCCGATCTCTACCAACTCGAAGCCGTCAAAAAGAGCACGAACTTCGAGCATATCAAACGCCACTACTACTACTCCCATCCGGAGATCAACCCGCATCGTATCGTGCCGTTAGGTCCCGAGAAATTCGTGCTCGGATAGATGTCACAGAGTCTTTTCTTGAGCAGGTGAATCACTCGAGTTGTTAAATTTCCTGGAATTCATAAACTATTTGGGTTGCAAGGGGTGATTTATGTCGGGAAACGATGAGACGCGGTTGGGCATTTCACGGCGGGATATGCTCAAGCGAACCGGATTCATGAG
>JBBKWP010000172.1:0-12760 GCA_037968995.1 Candidatus Xenobia bacterium | reverse complement strand
GGGTGGGAGACTACGCTAAATACGCGGCGCTCGTCGATAAACTTGTACGCGATGAACACTACACTGTAGAAGAGAAGTCGAAGTCCGCCTCCCTCACCGATGAGGGAACTGAGCAGATGGAAGAGCTTCTCGATATCGACAACCTGTTTGATTACGAGAACTCTGAAGCGGCCCATCGCATCGGTAACGCGCTGCGCGCCAAGGAAGTTTATCGACGAGACATCGAGTACGTTGTGAAGGATGGCGAGATCACCATCGTCGACGAATTTACCGGTCGTTTGATGTTCGGTCGGCGCTACTCTGATGGTTTGCATCAGGCTATCGAAGCCAAAGAGGGTGTAGAGGTTCGTTCCGAGGACCAAACTCTGGCTTCCATCACTTTTCAGAACTACTTCAAAATGTACAAGAAGCTTTCGGGGATGACGGGGACCGCGGCCACTGAGGAGCGGGAATTTCGTGAAATCTACAACGTAGATGTGGTGGTGATTCCGACTCATCGTCCCATCGCCCGTCAAGACATGTCCGACCTCGTCTATCGTGACGAGGCCGCCAAGGTTCGAGCCGTAGTAGAAGATGTCATCGAGAATCACGAGAAGCTGCGCCCCGTTCTGGTGGGAACGCGTTCGATTGAGCAATCGGAAAAGCTCTCCATGTACCTCACCAAGGCGAACATTCCCCATCAGGTGCTCAACGCCAAGTTTCACGAGACCGAGGCAGAGATTATCGCCCAAGCCGGTCGTCCGGGGGCGGTGACCATCGCTACCAATATGGCCGGTCGTGGAGTGGACATTGTTCTGGGTGGGATTCCTGAAGATCCCGAGAAGTCGAAAATCGTGAAAGAGGCCGGCGGTCTCTGCATCATCGGGACAGAGCGTCACGAGTCTCGCCGCATCGACAATCAGTTGCGCGGACGCTCTGGAAGACAAGGCGATCCGGGAAGCTCTCGTTTCTATATCGGTCTCGATGACGAGTTGATGAGGCTCTTCGGGTCCGAGCGGATCAAAAAAGCCATGGACGTTCTAAAGATTGAAGATGACGTGCCCATTGAGAGCGGCATGGTCACCAAAGGTATCGAGAACGCCCAAAAGAAGGTCGAAGGTCACCACTTCGACATCCGTAAGAATGTGCTCAAATACGACGACACCATGAACGAGCAGCGCCGCATTATCTATGAAGAGCGCGATCGTATTCTGTCCGGCGAAGACTTGAAGCCCCACGTTATGAATTTCGTGGAACAGTTGGCCGAAAGCTGGACCGACGTCTATTGTTCGACCGAAATTCCCGTTCAGCGCTGGCAGTTTGATGCTCTCTGGGAAGACATGATGCAGGTGCTCAATCTTCCTGAAGATGCATCTGTTGACCAACTCAAGAAACAGACGAAGCCTGAAGCCGTTGTGAAGAGGATCCGTGGTTGGGCCGAGCGTTACTATCAGGAGAAAGAAGCGATGCTCGGTCGAGAGACCATGCAGGCCTTCGAGAAATGGTGCCTCCTACAGACTTTGGACCAGAAATGGATCGACCATCTCCGAAATATTGACCAACTCAAAGAGGGCATTGGATTACGCGGCTACGGCCAGAAGGACCCGCAACTCGAGTTTATTCGAGAAGCCTTCGAGATGTTCCAAGCCTTAAAGCATCGGATCTTAGAAGATACGGCCCGTTTTCTCTTCAAGCTTGAAGTCAAAACCGACCAAGAGGTCGCGGTGGACCGATCCATCGAGGAGACCGGTACCAATCGGGATGAAGGTGGAAGCGACGATGGTTCGAACCAACCAACCCGTAGAACCGGAGCTAAGATTGGTCGCAATGACCCCTGCTGGTGCGGTAGCGGCAAGAAGTTTAAGAAGTGCCATTATCCAGACGAAGGATAGCCCCGTTTCGATCTAAGACTTGAACGTCTCCTTTGGAGGGATATCGTGCTCGGACAGTACGAAAGTCGGTTGGAGGAATTTCGCGCGCGAGTATCCCGTATGCGCGAGTATCTTTGACCTGGCTCTCAGCCAACAAAAATTAGCCGAACTGGAATCTGCGGTTTCGGCACCTGACGTCTGGGACGACCCCGACCATGCCAGAGGTCTGCTCCAGGAACTTGGCCGCCACAAACAGATTGTGGAGCTTTGTTCGTCGCTGCAAGATAAGCTTCAAGAAGCGGAATTTTTTGCGGAAATGGCGGCCGAAGAGGGCGATCAGGAACTTGTCGAGGTTGACCAGAGCGTCGAGGAACTCGAGAAGGTCCTAGAAAAGGCCGAAACTCAAGCTCTGCTCTCCGGCGAGTACGACTCCGTTAGTGCTATTCTGACGATCCATGCGGGCTCCGGCGGAACCGACGCCCAAGACTGGGCGCAAATCCTGTTGCGTATGTACCTTCGTTGGGGAGAGTCCGAGGGCTACAAGATGGAGCTGATTGAGTCTTCGGCGGCCGAGGCCGGAATTCACTCCGCCACTGTCTTTGTCACAGGGGAGAACGCTTACGGAATGCTGCGCTCAGAGCGTGGGGTTCATCGTCTGGTTCGTATCTCACCTTTCGACTCCGCTAAACGCCGCCACACTTCGTTTGCGAAGATCGACGTTGTTCCTGAGATCGAAAAAGCCAAGGAAGTCGAAATTCGGTCAGAGGACTTGAGGGTTGACACCTACCGCTCTTCCGGTGCCGGAGGCCAGCACGTCAATAAAACAGACTCCGCGATCCGTTTGACTCACTTGCCCACCGGAGTGGTGGTCGCTTGTCAGAACGAGCGCTCTCAACACGCCAACAAAGAGACCGCTATGCGAGTACTGAAGGCTAGGCTGTTTGAACTGCAGCAGCAGCAGCGACAGGAACACATTTCCGACTTGCGCGGAGAGAATACTGATGCCGCTTGGGGAAACCAGATCCGAAATTACGTCCTTCACCCTTACTCTATAGTGAAGGACCGACGTACGGGGGCTGAGGACGGGAACGTTTCGGCCGTTTTGGATGGAAAAATCCAAAAATTTATTACCGCTTACTTAGAAGCGTGTGCACGCTTGGGTCGCGAACCTCTACCGGGAGAAGGCGGCGGAGACGACGACTGATCGACTCAAAAGGTTTGACTTTATCAAGTTTGGTGAAGTTTTAACAATTGAGTATGCCAAGAAACACGACTTTGGTGGTAGAAAGAGCTCCGAAAGCATTGAAGACAAAGGGCTTCCCAACAATCTTTAAGCTTTCTTCTTTTTCTTTTCAAAGTGCAGGAAGTTGGTTCTTCTCAGGAGAAGCGCCCGGCCTTGGAAACAAGATGAAAAATTTTCCTCTCTTACACGAGGGAGGGACGACCGGATAGAAAATACCTGGTCAATCGGAAAAGGTGTTGACCTTTCCGAAAAATCTAATTATAAGTAAAGTCAATTTTTTCTCGAGTTAAGACTCGAGGAGATATGTCGGGCGCTCAGGGCCGGCGACATCTAGGAAGATCTGCGAGGAAACATCAGACACTCGAAGTCCTCTTCCTGGGCGAAGCCAGCAGAGAGTTCCCGGCTTGAACTAAGAAAGGGATAAGCCATGAAAAAGCGCATTTGGTCAATAGTTGCCTCAATGCTCATGTTCTCCATGGCGTTGCCAGCTTTGGCAGCACCTCTGTTCCCGGATGTACCGGATAACCATTGGGCGAAAGACGCCGTAGCTGCCTTGGCAGCTAAGGGTCTCGTCGAAGGTTACCCGGACGGGACATTCAAAGGCGATCGCGCCGCTACCCGTTGGGAAGTAGCAATGATCGTAGCCCGTCTTCTCGCGAAGATGGAGCAGGCTCACGCCACGTTCGCAACCAAAGCTGAGCTCGATGAGCTCCGCAAACTCGTCAACGCTCTCCGTGAAGAACTCGACGCCCTCGGCGTTCGCGTTACTAACCTCGAAGAGAACGTTAGCCGTCTCGACAAAAGGGTCACCGAACTCGAGAGAATCACCTTCTACGGTGAACTCGAAGCTCGCGCCACCTTCCAGTCGTTCACGAACAACGGACGAATTGACAACGACGGTCTCCGTCTCGGTGGTGGTAACCCCTCCGTACCCGGACCGACCTACAACAATTACGACCGCTTGGTCGGTACCCTCGGTGGTGCCGCACTCAATCCCCAAACCAACGGTGTGTGGCCCGTCGCGGATTACCGCAACGGTCGCGCTCTCACCAACGGTACCGGCTTCACCGCTCGTGCCTTGCTGGGCTTGCGCATCCGCGTCACCGATGACATCGACGCTGGAGCTGAATTCTCCGCTTACTCTTCACAGGGTGACGCAGTTGTCGACGCATACTGGGGAGTTCAACAGCCCTTCCTGAACTCGATTTGGACCGGTAACAACACCGCTCCTACGACTCAGAACCTGACGAACGCACCCTACACCCGAATGAACCTCGACAATTTCTGGGTCATTCACAACCCCTCGAAAACCAAGCTCGTCATCGGTGCTTATAACGAGGACAGGATCGACAACATCATCTATGCTGGTCAATACAACCCCGGCGCCTTCGGCAATCGTTTCAACGATAGCTACGGTTTCGACGTCACTGGTCTCTATGACATCAGTGACTGGGGCGTACTGCACTGGGAAGTAATGGGAAGTCGTCTTGCTGACGCTCCTTTCACCGCAAACGACTTGGCTTACGAGCCTTGGATTTTCGGTGGCAGTTTGGCTCTTGAGTTCGAAGGTGGTTTCGTTAAAGGTAACTACACTCGCACGATTCAAGAAGCCAATGCTGGTGGTGCGCTCGTTGGTGGCGGAGTCGACGGCGTGAACTTCGACCCCGGTGTCGGTGGTTTCGCTCCTCTGCAGTGGGTCAATCCCCCCGGATTCTACGCTGCACAGCAGTCGGCTTTCAATCAAGCCAACGGCGGACCCGGAAACACTGTTGACCAGCGTCCCATCGCTGGTTACAACCCCGGCGCGGACAACACGATCGGTTTGCCTAACGGCGGAGCTTTCGGTCCTCAAAGCATGAACAGCTACGGCGTTTCTGCCGGTTACGCTTTCGACATCAGTGAAGGTGACCAAGTTCGTCTCGACGGCGAATGGGCTCGCTCGAACTACCGTCCTAACCGTAACTCCAACTTCGACGTTGATGGCAATGCCTTCCGCGTTGGCGTCGGTGTCAGCTTGTTCGACGGTGACCTCGACCTCGCTGGTGAGTACTTGAGTGTTGACTCGACCTACGACCCCTTCATCCTGCGTTACCCGCTGGCTGGAGTCGTTCGTCTCCCCAATATCAACTACTTCACCAACCTGTACTCCCTGCACGACACCGAGAAGTACCCCCAGAACCGGGAAGGCTTCCGCTTGAAGGGTAACTGGAAGTTCAACGAACGTCGCGGCGCTGTCTGGGGTAAACTCGGATTCCTCGACCAGAAGGACACCAGCTTGTACAACGTCCGTGTCACCCCCGGTGCACTTGGTGCTGGTACCCCTACCAACGCCATCCTCGGACAGTCACCTGGTTTCATGGACCCCGTGTTCGCGGGATTTGCTAGCCCCATCGTTTACGGTGCAGGCACGGCGAACTCGTTCACCGCTAACTTGGCTCCCCTGGAGAACCCCTCCGGTGAGCACAACCAGTACGCAGCCGGCGTTACTTACAAGTTCGACTCTCCTCGTATCAAACTCGACCTCGGTGGAGAACGTAACGAGTACACGAGAACTTCTAGTCTCGCTCCCGGTTTCGGCGGAAGCCAGAACCACGTTGACCTCGACATCACCAGCATTCACGGTGAACTTGGCTGGGAAGCCAGCGACAAGTGGACCCTCCGCGGTGGTGCTGACTTCGTCAACATCAAAGGTCACTACGACCCGTCCGGCGTGTATAACAACATCGCCATTCAGACCGGTTCGAACAGCTTCGACACGGTTGACACCGACCAAATCATCCCCTTCGTAGGGTTTGACTACGATGTCTCCGAGAACACGACCTGGAACATGGATCTGCGCTACTACGACACAACCAGCAACCTAAACACTGGCACGACCAATGTCACGGATGCTATCGGTAACACCCAAAACCCGTTCGACTTCTCGGGCTTTCAAGTTACCACCCAGTTCAAAGTCAAGTTCTAAGAACAAGGCTCAGAGCAACAAAAAAGGTCCACCGAAAGGTGGGCCTTTTTTTGTTGTGAAAATATGTCTCTTGGGCGAAGGAGATCGTTTAAGTCCACTTGAAAGGGCGGCAACTCACTAGCAGGAGTTGGTGGGGGGTTCGGGTGTCACTTTGTGCTGCTCCTGCCGTGCTCAAGAGGAAACCTTAGAGGCTCTAGAGACGAAATCACTCCTGTAATTCAACTAGGAGACAGATAGTGAAAAGTATCAAGTATCTAGCTTTGACCCTCTGTTTCACACTCAGTTCGCCTGTCTTCGCGGCACCGCTCTTTCCTGACGTTCCAGATAACCACTGGGCCAAGGATGCGGTAGCCGCGTTAGCCGCAAAGGGACTTGTTGAGGGATACCCCGACGGCACGTTCAAAGGGGACCGCTCCGCTTCAAGATGGGAAGTAGCGATGATCGTTGCTCGTCTTTTGGCGAAAATGGAGCAAGCCCATGCAACCTTCGCGACAAAGGCCGAATTAGACGAGTTGCGCAAACTCGTGAACGCTTTGAGAGAAGAGTTAGATGCTCTCGGCGTTCGTGTGAACAATTTGGAAGAGAACGTTGACCGACTCGATAAACGTGTAACCGAACTAGAACGAATCACGTTCTACGGATATGCAGACACCCGAGTCGCCTTTCAAAGTTTTCAAAATACCGGATCGCCTTCCATGCGTTCTTTGAACCCTGGAATCGCTTTCGACACAATTAATTATAATGCGATCGTCGGAACCGCCGGCGGCGCCGGTGGCGCCACGGCACCCTATTCGGGAACCCCTCCCCTGGGAACCTTCGGTCCTCCCGGACAGACGGCCGTCGTGCCGACCTTCAACCCGTTCACCACGGGTGTTCTGGGCACCACCAACTGGCAATCGGGTCGACCCTTGACCAGTGGAACCGGTTTCACCGCCCGCGCTGTCTTGGGACTCGACATTCGAGTTTCCGACGACATCGATGCTGGTGCCGAATTTTCCGCCTACACCTCCCAAGGAGATCAGTTGGTGGATGCCTACTATGGTGTGCAACAGCCTTACCTCTCCAATCCTTTCACCGCGACCAGCGTGAACGGTGGTTCCGGTGCTCAAGGCCTCAACAATCAGCCTTACACAAGGATGAATCTCGACAGATTTTGGGTTCGCCACAATCCGTCCGGAACCAAGTTGATCGTCGGCGCCTACTCCGAACAGGACTTCAATGACTCCGTTTTTGGGGGACTCCTGAATCCTAACGAATTCGGACCTGAGCGTTTGGATAACTTTGGATTTCTTGTGGACGGATCCACTAAACTCGGTGACAGTGGTGACTTCAAACTCAAATGGCAAGTGATGGGTACCGTGCTTCCTGACGGTGCTACCGGACCTGTTACTCCCGGCGCGGCCGGCTTCGGAACTGGCTACTTCAGCCACAGCGAAGGCGTGAAGCTCGGACTCGAGTTCCACGAAGAGAACGGTCACGTGAACTTCAACTTTCTCCACACGGGTCAAGATGCCAGCAACGGTGGACTTTTGACCACCGGTCTCATTCAGAACCCGAACTTGAGCCGACAGATCAACTGGGTGAACCCTCCCGGTTTCTACATCAATCAGCTCAATGCCAACCAACGTACCGGACTAGGAACTCCCGGCGATACTCGCCCCGTTCCTATGAACGCGGCGTTCAACAACGACGGTTCCTTGGCTGCTAGCGTAGCGGCGGGACTGCTGCCTCAGGGCGTTCCCAACGTTGGCGGTATCGGGCCTCAAGATCAAACGACCTATGGTGTCGGTTTCGACTACACCTTCGACCAGAGTTGGTCTCCGAAAATTTTCGGTGAGTACGCTCACTCGGAGTACCGTCCCAATAAGAACTCAACTTACAACGCGACCGGCGATGCTTGGAAGCTTGGAGCGAATGTTCTTCTTATGGACGGAAACCTCGACCTCGGTGGTCATTACCTCTCGGTAGATCCGACCTTCTCGCCTTTCATCATTCAAGTCCCCGTCGTCAGCGGCGTATCCACGCCTCTCTGGCACACCCCGGACTTCCACTACTTCCAAAACCTCTACTCGCTTCACGACACAAAGGCTTTGCCCCACAACCGTGAAGGATTCCGACTCAAAGGTACCTGGAAGTTCTTGCCCACCGGTCGAGTGACCGTTGAGTACGGAAATCTTGACCAGAAGGTCAGCTCGCTTCAGCAGGTGCGTTTCTCGCCCGGTTCTTTGGGAGCAGCTACCCCGAACACACCCGTGCTCGGAAATATGCCTGGTTTTATTGAGCCGCTCTTTCCCGGTTACCACGAAGCGACGTTCGCTTCGGCTGGCGGCAACGCTTTCGCTGTACCTCTCGAGGACAACAAAGGCAAAGTCGAAAACCTCTATGTATCCGGTGGTTACAAGTGGCTTCTCGACGAAGCCAACAATAACCGCGGCGTGACGCTGTCCGGTGGATTCAAGTCCCTCGGTTTCACCCGTGGAACGAACATGCAGGCCATCGGTGCTGCCAACGGCTTCGCCGGTGCCGGCACCCAGGCCGCCAACCAGAACCTTGTTGACCTCGGTTTCTTCGGTTGGCATATTCAAGCCGACTACGACGTCACCGAGAGCTTCAAAGTTCACGGTGGATTCACGAAAGTGGACATCAAGGGTCACTATGACCCCTTCAATGTCTACGGAGCGTATGCCGAGTCGACTGGTGTGTTCAACTACAACAACATCGACATTACCCAGACCTGGCCTGAACTCGGCTTCGACTGGGATATCGCCGAAGACCTAACCTGGAGCGGGGCTGGACGTCTGTTCAGCTTCGACGACAACGTTCCGTCTTACGTCTTCACCAACCCGCAGGTACCCGCGTTGAACATCAACAACGGACCGCAGGCTGCTCACCCCTTCTCTTGGGAAGGGATTCAGATCACGTCACAGCTGACTCTCAAGTTCTAGCAAAGACGGAAAGCAAAAAAGAAGCGTTCGGCCCTTGGCCGGGCGCTTCTTTTTTGTTTTCCGAAGTCGAGGCGGTGTCAGGCGCTGGCGAAGGGTATGGGGGGTCTTTACCTCCGTGTAGGCTTACAGAAGGTCGCCGAATGGATATGGTATGGTGGTCGCCACGGCGGGAGATAGGATGATTTATGTTCGAGTTTCTGACGAAGGATACTTCGGTTTTTATAGAGCCCATATATCGCAGTGGCAACAATTTAGTCTTCGTCTCCGACACACTTTTGGATTGGGAGAAGCCGACATCTGTCCACGACCGTATCGGCACTAAAGGTCAGGTTCAAGTTCATCAACGCCGCCGCACGGAGGATAGGGACTGGATATACTTCGCCTTACTGACGGAGGGTGACTTCCAACCGGACAGCGAACTCCTCGGACACAAATTGCGGACTATTGAGCGTCACAAGATCGGCATCAGAGTCCGGGCCCCCCAGCTTCCGGGCTACTCCGCTCTAACTGAGGATGTCAATCTCGACGGAGCGCAACTGCTAACCTCGGGTCCACTTCGAGTGGGAGAGGAGATGGCTCTTCACATGGACCTCGACGAAGGCTATCCCGAAGTCAAAGTGATCGCACGAGTTTGTTGGAGTCGCATCACCGCGCCGATTCGGGTGGGTGTTGCCTTTGTCGACTTTCAAGAAGATTCGGAACAGACATTAAGAAACTTTTTGGCTGCTCGAACCGGTCAGAGCCTCCCCGGAGGCGTCGAGGAAGAAGACTCCGAGGCAGCAGACCACGGCACGCTTCTCGAGCGCGAAGCCTACCTCAAAGAGGCCTTCGAGGACGAACTTGGAGTGATTCTCAAACTCATCACCCATGATGAGTTTCTCGAACTCCGTTTTGCGAAGCCGCGCGTTCTCGAGTGCAGCATGGAAACTCGCTTGGTCGCCAGAATCGGGACGGAGAAGATGGCGGACGGTCAAGTGCGCACCACTCTCGTCGATAGTGAGGGGCGGACACTCGTAGAACTCGAGTCCTCTCCACCGGAGGTCTTCTGCCGCTCCCTGCGCACAGAAGACCTCGACTGAGCGCGACTGATCGCGATTGGTCGCGACTGATCGCGAACTGCTCTAGAAGTCGAGATTCGTCCGAAAAAGCTTGAGGATACGTCGATACTCATCGAGCCACGATGATGCTTCGATGAAGCCGTGAGGCTCGATAGGATAAAGAGCCACCTCCCAGTCTTGCTTTTCTAGCTGAATGAGACGCTGCGAGAGGCGGACGGTGTCCTGAGCCACCACATTGTCGTCTAGCATTCCGTGAGCCATCAAGAGTGGCTTGCTTAAGCCTTGGGCGAACTCTATGGGAGAACTCGCAAGATACGCCTCGGGATCGTCTTGCGGCGTATTCAGGATTCGGGCGGTGTATTCGTGTTCATACTGAGCCCAGTCTGTGACGGGGCGTAAGGCCGCTCCACACGCGAACAGGTCAGGCTTCTTAAATAGGGCCATCAACGTCAAGAAACCCCCGTAGGAGCCGCCATAGACCCCAACACGTTTCGGATCCACCCCGTGTTTGCTGCTCAGGTAGGCGACTCCGTCCTGGAGGTCTTCCAGTTCAGGCGTTCCCATCTGCCGGTAGATGGCCGTTCGCCACTCTCTGCCGTAGCCGGCGGAGGCTCGATAATCCATGTCGAGGACGATCACGCCCAGTTGGTTGAGCAGCGTGTGGAACATGAACTCACGAAAGTAGTAGGACCAACGCTCGTCAGAGTTTTGCAGGTAGCCGGCACCATGGACAAAGACAACGGCCGGGGCGCCTTGGGGCGTCGGAGAGTCTGGAAGATAGAGTTTGGCCGGAATCGGTCGCGGCTGATGTGTCGAAGGTATCGACACCACTTGCGGCACCGTCCAGTCGATCTCTTCAAATTCTGAGCTCGTAAATTGAGAGATCTTCTCCACGGACGCCCCGGTGAGGGCTTTTTGAAGGTACATCTCTGGGGGGTGATCGATGGTGGAGTGAAGGAAGACCAGTTCGTTCCCATCCGGCGAGAGGTCAAAGCTGCCGATGCCTCCCAGTTTGGTGACCATGTTGGTGGTGCCACTGGAATCGACCTGGAAAATGTTGTATTGGCTGGGTCGCTCCCGATTGGCTCGAAAGAAGAAGCGCTTTCCGTCAGGCGTCGGATGGATCGCGCTGACCTCGAAGTCGCCTTTTGTCAGCGCGCGACTGGCGGTTCCGTCCCAAAGGTAGAGGTGTGCGTATCCGGTTTTCTCGGACTGATACCAGAAGGTTTTCCCGTCCTCTGTCCAGCCGAATTCGTTAAGATCCCAAGAATGCCAGGCGGGATCGTGGAGATGCTCGATCAGACGAAGTTTGGCATTTTCGAAGTCCACCTCGACTAGCCAGCGGTCTTCGTAGTCCTGGCTCAGGAGCATCAGAGCGAGTCGGCCTCCCCGTTTGCTCCAGCTTAGGTCCTCCACGCGAATGGACCGGTCTTCCGTCCAAGTGGGGAGGCCTGAGTAATCCATAGGGCGATGGGTTACGCTTTTGAGATCAAAGAGTCTGAGTTGCTGGTTGGAGGCTGGACTGTCACCCACCTTGACCCGCAGGTCCTCGGTTTTGACGTAACCGTCTCGGCTGTTATAGACGGGCATCTGGTCACGCTTGGCTTCACTCTCTGGTTCGTGAATCGCAAGAAGGTATCGCTGGTCGGGTCTGAGCTCAGCGCGAACGATCCGTTGGCCCTCGGGAAGCGTAAGTTCCGGGATGTTGGCGACATTCTCTTGCGCTTCTTCGAACTTTTCACGCTCCTGGAGAACTGGAAAGAGGCGGTCTTGCTGCTTCTCGACAAAGGATTTCTCTTTACTGTCGGGGTCCGTCGAACGGAAGGTAGCGATCTGGCTTCGGGAGTGATTGGTGAGGTTTTCGACCATAAGGTCGTCGCCAACTTGGAAAGTGAAGAGGTTCGGGGCCAACCAACGGGGGGCGCTTTCGATGGCTGAGGTCCTAGTGAGTCGATGTCTTGTTGGGTTGGCCAAGAAAAGGTCTCCTTGCCAACTGTAGACGGTGGAACCATTGATCCGACTGGCGGGTCCTGGTAGGTCGGACGTGTTGTGGACCTGGATCGTCTTGCCTTTCCGGTCAGTCTCCACAATTTCCATCCCTCGCGCGGCCGCGTGACGCTGGTACATCAGCGTGGCTCCGCCGGGTGCGAACTGAACATCCTCCGGCCACTGGCCGATCCAAGTCGGTTGACTCATGATTTTCTCAAGACTGAGAGAGGTCGGTTCGGCCACAGCGGGTGTGGGCGCTGTGCTGCCGAGGAAAAGAAGGCTCAAGAAGAGGGTGCGGAAACTTGCCGGGATTTTCATGACGTCGACTTGGAAAAAGAGACGCAGCCTTCCTCTTTCGGACTAGAAGTACGGCATGCAACGTTAGCGGTCCAATCGCAACCGTCGGCTTTTCATCGAAGGAAGCTGGTTTTCCAGGCTCAAAGAGAGGGTCATGGCTTATCATCGACTTTTAGCGACCAGAGAGACACTGCACGGCACTTTCCATAGGTCACAGCCCCCGGTGCTCTGGGTCGACTCTGGTGATGTCGTCAGTTTTCAGACGCTTGAGGTGGGGTGGCGGACCCAGCGGGTGCTGCCGGATTGCGACCTGGCGACGATCGAAAATCGCGACCCTATCGTCGATGACGGACCAGCCCTGACAGGCCCGGTGGCCGTGCGGGGCGCCGAGCCCGGCATGATCTTGGAAATAG
>JBBKWP010000171.1:0-20834 GCA_037968995.1 Candidatus Xenobia bacterium | reverse complement strand
GTCCTTCTCACGCTCCATGATCTTCTCTACCACGTCGCCCACCCAGATGTCGCCGCCTTGGCGATCCGGGTCATTTCCGGTTACGAACGAGTTTCCGTGGAAAGGATAAACTTCTTGGCCGGAGCCCCAATCGTCGGTAGCCCCGACGTAGAATCTGTTCCCTTCGGGTTCGCGAAGGTAGGAAGGGACATTCTTGCCACCCGGTCGATGGTGACCTTTCCAGGGCCCCTCTGTCAGAGCAGAGTCCAAGCAGATGATGGTATCGGAGTAAGGGCCCCCATAGTTGAAGGCAGCGTACTTTTTCTGGGCCACCGTAAAAGTTGGTCCGGGATTCTTCTGCTTGATCCGAGCCAAGAGCGAGGTATCGCCGGAAGTTTTTTGGTGGAGGCTGAGCCACTGCTCTGGAGTGAGGTCAAACGGTTTGTAGTAAAGGTCTTTTTCCCCTAAAAGCCCCTTTGTATCCTTCATAACATGGGTTCCCCAGGGGAGATTTTTGGGGAGTTTTCCGCTAGAGATGACCGGGTGGGAGACGATGGTGTTGGACTCCAGGTGACCCACGATCCCGTTCTCAAATTCCATACCCATCGCTCGAGCCCGCTTAAAATTTGTCATATCGTAGCGGTCGATATATTCGGCTCTCATCTGATCAAAGACTAAAACCATAGCTCGGCTAGGTGCTTCTGCCTGCAAAGGCTGGGCGACAAACAGTAAGACCAAGACGGTCCAAAATATTTTCATAACCAACTTCTTCCCGTGCGTCTTCCCACGCACCGTGATACCCTTGGCTAATCATGGGTGCAAAGCCTGGGGAGATTCTCACCGAACTGGGTCAGTTAACTCTTGGCACAACGCTCAAGCTCGCAGTCATCTGACCCGCTTCAAATTACGAAAGCCTAAGGCCAACGAACTCCGCTTTCGAGGAGATGATCCCCAAGTCGAGAACTCGCTTTGAATGAAACCCCCTCAGAATCTGGCAAGAGTCATCCTCTTCTTCGCTCTGGCGGCCCCGCTTTACGCTCAAATGTTCGGTCCGTTCGATGTTACCCAAGCCGTTCCCACAGGCTCGGCGCCTGTCACTGAGCAGAAACTTTCCGACCGGGAGCTTCAGGAGAGAATCCAAGGCTTTCTCAAGTCCGTGGACTCCGGAGATTTGGTTGTCACCTCTTCCGACCGCGCGGGGTCTTTTGACTTTCAACTCCACAAAACGGCCACCAAGGTCGAACTCGTCGACCAGTCGGTTTCGGCCAATTTTCTGATGGGCGACCTACTGCGGTTGCCCGACGACTTGAACGAGTGCCAGATAAATATCGGGAATCTCGCTGCGGGCCTTCAATTCTGGCGCGATGACCACGCCGACGCCGTGCCGGATGGGTTGAATGTTCTGGTGAGCGACTACCTCCACCACCTCCCTATTTGTCCAGTCGAGGGAGCTTCGGCTTATCTCTTCGAGCGCGACGGCGCCGACTTCGAGCTAGTTTGCCCCAATGCTCATCCCAGCGCGCCACCCGGAGTCCCGGGGCCGCGTTGGCAGAACCAAACGATGACGTTGGTCGTAGACAGTCGAAAACTGTTGAGCGACGCGGGCAGCAAGACTTCATCCAAGAAAACAACGGCGCTGGCAAACGGTACCGACTCGAACCAGACGGGAGATGCCATGCCGACCAGCGCCGAACTTCTCGAAGGGGTAGAGAACCGTCACCCCATCGAGTACATGCTTTTAGCCTCTCTACTTATGCAAGAGAAGCGGGAAGACGAGGCGGTTTTCTGGTTCTACGCGGGCCAACTTCGCTACCGTTACTACCGAGCGGCGGGTTTTGGCGACCCTGAAGAAGGCTCTCTCGGCGCGGCGATGCTCCAGAGCGTGGGCAGTGTTGTCAACGCCTATGCCTTCGGAGACCTTCCTAAGCTACGACAAACCCTCGACGAAGTGATCGCCTGGGACGAGACCACCCCAAACGCGTTCTCTCCCGAATCCAAGACCGCCCCAACCCGCCAAGAGGTGCTCGACGGCTTACAGAAACTTCGCCAAGAGACCATCGACAGCGCCGAAGACATTCGAGCCGAACGGGTGAAGAACGGCCTGGAGAATCGCAACTAAAACCCAGATTTCATAGACCCTCGACCCGTGAAATCTCTTTGAGGATGGCTTGGCCCTCGGCGGTGTCACTCGGGTAGAACGCCAAGGCGAGGTTCAAAAGCGACACAGCTGCTTGCTTGGTCTGCGGCTGAGAATAAGCACGAATGTAACTACCCGTGAGACCGTTCAGTTGCTGCCATAGACTCTTCAGGCTCTCGCTGGGCTTTGCGCTACGCTCTTCTTGGGCCAAAGACACAAGCTGGCCCAAACGCTTGACCAACTGCTCGGATTGACCCTGTTTGTGATACAGATCTAAATCCTTGACCACGGCTCGTTGGCTGAACGGCAGTTTTTCCAGGGCGCGGTGGGCTTTGTCGTTTTGCTTCTGCAAGATATAGTAGTCGGCCAGAGCCAGCAAAGCGTTCTCGGTTTGGTTTCCGGAATCCGAAGGGTTTTGTGAGAGGTACTCCATTAGAAAAATGAAGGTTCCCGGGCTTTTGGCGTCTCGAAACTTCTTGCCTAAAGTGAGAACGGTGTGCTGAGGCACTTCCGACTTAGCGTGGTCTGACACTAGGGCTCGTATCCGTAGAGAGGCAGGTTCCACCCGGCCTTCGGCGAGGTCAACTTCCGTGAGACCGAGGCCCGCGGACGTTTTCCAACTTGGCGGCAGGTCCGCCATCCCATCGATCGTCTGAAAGGACTTGGAGGCCGCACTCAGCTGTCCCGTCTCTACGAAGGTTTGTCCTGTTTTTAGAAGGATGAAAGCACGATCGACGGCGTTCAAACCCGGTAACGCACCCGCTTGCTCTAGATAGCCGACCGCCTCGGTCTGATCCTTCGTCTGTCCGGCGAGTTCTAAAAGCAAATCTGCCCGCTGCTTTGCGGGAAGTTCGGTCATCGAAAGCAGAGTCTTACGCCTTTGATTCGCGTCCTCGCGGCGACCCTCAAGTTTGAGATGAAGAGTCGCGTGTTTCAAGGCTTGTATCTTTTGGGCCGACGTGGCACCCGGCAAGGCCACCACTTGATCATCGAGAGCCACGGCTGCCAGCCGGGCTTTGCTCATCGACTCCACCGTCTTCTCTTTTTGGGTCGCGGCTATTCGTTCCGTCGCCTCAGCTAGAACCAGCAGCAACTCGGCTCGGTCGATATCCGTAGCAGAGTTCTCCAAGACCGTCTTGAGCTGGGCTATAGCTTGGGAGTAGCTCCCTTGCTTGACCAATCGCTTAGCCTGCGTAGCGGTTTGCTGAGTCGACATCGATTGCGCTAAAGCAACGTTTGCGAGTTGGGCACAAAGAGTCGCCGCGAGAACGGCACAGAGCAAGGTAATCTTCATGCCGTCAGTTTAGATCACCTAGCCCCGGCTCCTCCCGCCCCCGGTCTATGACCGGGAGCTTAAGAGTCCAACGCTTTTCCAGAGCTCTGGAACGTGGTCCTGCGGTTCCGAAGGACTGCGAATGTTGTAGCCCGCTTCAGCCCAGGCTATTTAACCGCGGGCTCGTCGGTAAACTGATCCTGACCTCGAGCCGAGCCGGTCATAACCGCCCATTCTCCGAAGGCATCTTTATAAACGGCGGCTTCGCGCACGCGCTGCACCACGCCAGTCGTGTTGCTGTGGTAGTTCCGAACAGAAAAGTCGATCAACGCCGGAGTGACCAGAGCGCCTTCCGGGACGCCGTCTTGCTGTTGCTGAAGGGTCGCCTTCTGTGGCTGTCCAAATTTGACGGAGTTGATCTGCACTCGGGACCGCGGAGCAGAGGAACTGGGCTCCTTGTCCCATTTGCCCTTCATAACAGTTTCCACGTCGGCTGCGGTCGGCGCTTGGGCATGGGCCGGGGCGAGCGCTACCAGGCAGAAAAGAAAGCAGGCGAGAAGAAATTTTGGTTGAGAAGTCATCATTGATATCCTTTTTTACAAAGCGTGTTAAGTCTACTTAGAGTAGGCTTAACCCGAGAGATACGGCCGGATGACAAGGGTTCCTGCTCTTCGTCGTACTCGAATTCAGGAGCCCGCGACCCTCAGATGGCCGAGGTCTCCAAGGGAAATCTTGAGGCTGCTCAGTAAGAGCCACCCGGCTGTGATCACTGATCGCTGAGGCGGAGAACTTCGACCTTGTGGTCCTCGGACTCCAAACCGGAGCCGACCTTTTAGGCAAGGTCGTTCTCGAGGTCGCCACCAGGTCTCAAACCGCCCTCGTCGTCCTAGGCCGCCACCGATAATCGCCCGTGCCCGTGTGGGGGCGAGCCCATAAAGGCACTTGAACCTCACTTCAGAATCGGACCAGCAAGGTCGCCTCTCCAAAGGTCTCAGGCACTCCCCCTGGGTGGAGTTCGAACCTGACGGGCAAGGTTTCCCCGAGGCCAAGGAAAATGTTCTCCTGAGACTGTTCCACAAAACCATCCAAGTACGCTGTAAGAATATATGGCCCTCCGACTCGTGCATTGAAAATTTCGCCGCGGCCGTCGGACTGGGTGACGGTCGAGTACCGGGTTCCGGTTGGCTGGTGGACCGCCTCCACCACAGCGCCCGATAACCCGAGACCCTCCTCATCGGACACTGAAACCTGGAACCGGCCCGAACCGCCCGCAGTTTGAGCCCTTAGTTGGGAACCCTGGAGGGCTGTAGAGGATGAGACGGTGGCTCTGAGCACGATAATAGCCCCCTCGTTATCCCGCCTGGCGTCTAAAAGGGTGAGTCGTCGAAGCTGGATGCGCTCACCGATTTTGTACTTAAGTTCTGCCTCAGGGGGGGCCGCCGCGGCAGAGTTGAGCCGGGAAACGAATTCCTCTAGCGCGATAATTCCGCCTTCCCCGTTCTCTCCGACTAAAGCAGACTCTCCCTTCGGTACCAAACGAACTTCCAACACGTCGTTCATAGGGTTAACCGACCCACTCACGGCTTGAAGGACCAACGGCAGCCTCGGGGCTACGGTCTCCGACGGACCGACCGCTGAAAATTCGGAACTTCCCCCACATCCAACCAGTAACAGACCTGTGATCAGAATCCATAAGCGCTTCATAATCTTGAAACTCCTTCTTAATGTTAAGACTGTTTCGTGGCCTACATTTCACTCCCCTGGCTCGTGCGATCATTTTTTTGTGGTAAGATACGGCCATGCGTATTCTGACTTTTCTGTGCCTGTTCATGCTGGCCTTACCCAGTGCGGCCGATAAATGTTCGGAAGCCAAGCAGGTCTTCGGGAAAATCCAGATCGTTGAATCTTTTCCTGACTATAAAGTCCAAGTCGTTGACAGTTTCCCGGACCTGAAGGTCCAAAAAGTGACGTCCTTTCCTGACTCAGCCGGAAAGTGGCAGTTCGTGGACAGTTTCCCGGACTACAAGGTTCAACTGGTGGACAGCTTCCCCGACTTTAAGATCCAGTGGGTGACAAGCTTTCCTGGACCCACCAAATAGACTGCTCACAAGCTGTTTATATGGGATATGCGCCCACGGGCTTTGAGATCAGACGACCTACCTTCTGTTGGCCGGGGCAGATGCGAAATGAGTCCTTCGAATTCAAACCGACTCCCGTAGAGCAGGTCGAGGGAGAACTCTGGGATACGGTTTTGCTCGACGATGATGACCACACCTACGACTATGTTATCCGCATGCTCCACACCATTTTTGGATATCCGAAAATTAGATGTTTCCTCCTCACCCGAGAAGTGGACACGTGTGGTCGTGTGATCGTCTTCCGAGGCGCTAAACAAGACGCCGAGTGGGGACGAGACGCTATCAACAGCTTTGGCCGCGACCCTTTGATGGAGCGCTCAAGGTCCTCGATGAAAGCGATCGTCGAATGCTCAACAAACTCTTGAAACGGGTCTGCCACCTTCGGGCTCCTTGCGCCGCTCGGTGGAGGAGTACGATTTCGATGCCCCCCAGCTCACCGGTCCAAGGAGCGCCCGAGCGACAGCATTCGCGAAGAGCAGCCATCATGTTACAGAAATAGATGTCCGGTTTAACACAATGTTCACATCTCCCTGTTGTCTCGGAACGGGCCCAGTCGGCCTCACGTTAATCTCAATTCATAACCCGCCGCGACAAGTACGGCGAACTTGAGAAGGAGAGATACGATGGGAATCACAGCAGTTAAAGCAGGGCTCGGAGCAAAAATCGGACGCACGGAGCCCACCAAAAAGCGCCCCATCAGTGCTGTGGTCGCACCGTCCACCAAGTCCACATCGACCTCTTCCAGGGATACCGTCAAATTCAGTCGAGAGTTGAGCGAAAAGTCGAAGAGCAGCTCTAGCAATGTTCCCAACCTTGCAGCGGCTTACACCGACACGTCCAGCACCGATAAGTCCAACTCTTCCGTTTCGGATGTTTTCGGTAAGAACAACACCGTGACTCCCGGACCTAACAGCACCAAAGAGGTGGTTGGAGACAATAACACTTTGGACCAAAGTAAGGGCGAGAAAAACACCGCCGACGTCGACGGCTCAGGGAACCACCTCCACCAGACCGGTAAGAACGCCTCGATGGAAGTGGGCGATGGGCACGAAGGGATCGAGAGCAACAACAACCACGTATGGCAGATGGGTGAAAATGAAAAGGCTCTGGTCTTTGGCGATGACAACTACGTGAGTCAGAGCACCGACGGCAGCGACATTGAGGTCGGGGGTGACAAGAACCGAGTGTCGGACCGTGGCGACCGCGGAGAGATCAACGTCTACGGCAATGAGAACACTGTGGGCCGCGATGCCTCAGACAACACGATGAATGTCGAAGGCGATAAGAATAACGTCCAGCGTAACGGCGACAACGACAAAGGCGGAGCCACCGAAGTGATCGGTAACGAAAACACCGTCAAGCAGCGAGGCGACGACAGTCGAGTGTCCGTGAAAGGCGACGAGAACAGTGCCGAACTCAGCGGCGACGACGAGTCCTTCATCAGGCAGACAGGCGACGGTAACGAAGCTTTGAGCATGGGCGACAACACCCAGGTCACACAAATTGGTGACAAGAACGAATCCACCACCTACTCGAGCAACAACAACATCAGACAAAACGGCCGCAGCAACGACTCCACCATCGATGTGGACAGCGACGGATCGAACTCGGTGACCCAGGGCGACTACAACTCCGTGAACATCAAGGGCGAAAGGAACGATGTCATCATTGACGGACCCAAGGATGAGGATCGCGATACACCAGGCAAGGGTAACTTCAACAGCGTCTCGGTAGATGGCCAGGGTAACAAGGTCTACATGTCGGGCGACGACACTCGCGTCAAAGTGACCGGCGACGGATACACCGTGCGAGTCGTGGACGGCGAGGTCAAGGCCACCAAAGACGGCAAAGAGGTACCGGTGATGCAGAGCAAAGACGGAACCTACGAGGTTCGTGAGCAGACCTGGGGCGAGTGGATCGGCGTTTCGTAGCCGAGCTATCAACTTGGCTGGCAAAAGACCCACGGTTCGCGGCTTCCACTGCGCTCGACCAGAGTCCCCACGGGTCGTGCATCTTGAGCCTTCCGCGACGGCTGATGACGGGATCGAGACGCTGGTACGTAACTCTGGACTCGGATGGAGGCGCTACGAAAGGGCCTTGTTGAGTTCTTCGAGAGCTAGGGGCCAATTCTCTTGATGTCCGTCCCTGGATTTCTCGCTTACGAGACCTGAGTGGGTTAAGCGGACTTGAGTAACTCCATCTTTAGGTAAGAACTCGACCCGAAGGATCGTTTCCGCTCCCGCAGTACCTTCCGAGGTCCCGTTGCCTGTCATCCAGGTCATCTCGACCAACTCGTTCTCCACCAGCTCCAGAAAGCGTCCGTAATGGGGATGACGGCCCCATTCTTCTGATGTGTAAAAGAAGTAGGGCCTACCAGCCTCAGGTACCATGGAAAGAGTTCCGGCTTGAGCAAACCAGATATCGAAGCGCTCCGTCCAGGCGGCATAAACCTTGCTAACTTCAGCATTGATATTATGTTCGCAGGTCACGACGAGCGGCCGCGAGGAGAGATCGGGGCGGGGAATAGAACTCATGTGAGCCTCCTTAGGTGAAAGTCTGTGTTCTCGCATTTTCCTTGGCACTCCTTGATAGACAGGGCCTCGGGAACGAACTCCTTTCGGAAGGGCATCTAGCGGATGTTACGACCTGCCAAAGGACGCGGCTTTGAACGGACATTCTTGTTTTCTACCGAGCGTCTTGTGGGGTTGGCCGGCGCGGGGCGAGTGATTCGTTCGATCATGGCTCTGTCGTAGCCCGATAGGTTGGCATCCTCAACCGAGCGTCTTGTGGGGTTGGCCGGCGCGGGACGAGTGATCCGTTCGATCATGGCTCTGTCGTAGCCCGATAGGTTGGCATCCTCAACCGAACGCCGTGTGGGGTTGGCCGGTGCCGGGCGAATATTGTCATCCTCCACCGAACGGCGTGTGGGGTTGGCCGGTTCAGGAAGAATATTGTCATCTTCTACCGAGCGGCGGGTCGGATTGGCCGGAAGGCCGGTCGGTTCGGAGCCACCAGAAGGACCACCGCCCGTGGGAGTCCCTTCTGAAGAAGTCCCTCCAGAAGGACCACCGCCAGTAGGAGTCCCTCCTGAAGCCGAACCACCGTCGCTGCCCAGAAAGTCATCTATGGAACTAGAACTGCTTCCACCTTGAGGAACTCCGCCACCACCAAACTTGGGATTACCGGACGGTACCATACCCTGGCTGGCTTGGTCGCCAGACTCGCCACCGAGTTGACTGAGGATGGCCATAATCAGTTTCATTAAGAGGGCCATCATAATCAGGAGATACTGAGATCCCATCTGTTGGCCGTAGCCGCCTTGAACGGCGCCGACTTGGCCGCCTTGGGGATATCTGATGCCTTGACCGGGAAGTTGAGCAGTGACCATTCGTGACTCCTTGTGACACCAATCTACCTGTCCGCATTGGAATCGGTGCGGACCTGTTCCCTCACATGTGAACAAAAGATGAACATTTGGACGAATTTTCCTGGGTTTTTAAAGATGTGCCGGGTTTTCATAACTCCACTCGTCGGCACGAGAGATAGCTTGAGATTGCTGACTTATCAATTCTTCATGTGTTTGAGAAACTCTCGAGCTCGCTGGAGCTCAGGGTAGTCACCAACATCACTCAATTTTGAGCAGGCTCTCTCCAACACTTCCTGGGCGACTGGCGAGCGACCGCGATGTTCCAACCACTTCGCAAAAGAGACGCTAGTGCGGAGTTCTTCCAGCAATATCCCCATGCGGTCCGCCTCATCAATCGATTGTCGATAGAGGCTCTCAGCCCTCGCATCCTCAGCCAAGATAAGCGCCTTGAGACGGAGAAGCTCCGGCAGATGCAAATGTTCTCTTTGCTCGCGAGCCCATTTCAACCCCAACCGGACAAATCGAAGTGCTTTCTCACGCTGACCTTGAGCGAGATGGCCTTCGGCTAGAACGGCGCTGCCTTTAGGTGCACCTGCTTTGCCTCCTAGATCCATCTTGGTAAACAGAGATTCTTCGTACTTTGAGAGGGCCACTGCTTCGCCTGACTGGGCTAAACTTTGGGTGGCGAAAAGATCGGCCCAGGTGCGCAGATATTGGAGATCATTGGCATCGCAAAGCTCGGCTGCCTCTTCCGCGCGTCGGCGTGCTAGATCGCCTTGTTTCACCAAAGAGTTGAGGCCGGCGCTATAGAGCAACATTTGAGCTAAGCCGTGAACTGTAGCCAAGCCGCGAGCGGCTTCTACCGAACTGTTGCTGGTGCTAGTGGCAGCGTTCACATCGCCCTGGTGAGCTAGAGCGAAGGCGAGATAAGCCCAACAGACGAGACCTTGGTCTTCTCCGGAAGACACGTTTCTAGGGTCGTGACGCCTACCACAGAGTTCAACCCCCTCTCGTAAATAGGCAGCGGCGCGCCCCACTTGGCCGTTGTAGAGAAGAGTCTGTCCCTGGGCGGAACAACTGAACAACCGCATGCGACTGTGGGCCGACGCCTTAGCCATTTCTTCGGCCTGACTCGCTAGCTCCAGGGCCCGGCTGAGATCTCCTCTGACAAAGCTCCAGACCCACAACCCCAAGCAAAACTCGAAAGGATAATTTGCGCCCTTGGTATCTTTCTGAATGCTCTCGACACTCAAGTAAGTCTCGGAAACCTCATTAGATGCATAGCCATAGAGCTCCATCTGAACCTCCGCCAAGGACATCAAGAGCTCTAATCTCCCATTGGACGGTTGCTCGCTCGTTAATCGGTCGGTGAGTTTCAAAGCCTCTCTCAAGTGCTGTTCGGCTTCGAGTAGCGCGGAGGCCTCTCTAGCTTGGTTGGCGGCTGATGCGTGGCTGTCGATCGCTTCTCCCAACATCCCCGCCAACTCGTAATGGTAAGCTAGTGGCTCTTCACCCTGAGAGTCGGGCCATTCGCGAAGAACGTGCGCTATGCGTCTATGGAGCACTCGCCGAGATTCAAGGAGCATGAGCTCATAGGCTGCTTCGCGAATGAGAGCATGACGAAAGCGACAAACGGTTTGTGGTCCAAACCCAATCCGATGGAGTAGTTCGGCCTCTTCTAGCTGCTGAAGGCCGCCGCTCAGTTCTTGCTCGGAGCCAGTCCACAACTGACGGAGAATCTCGAGTGAGAATTCTCTGCCGATGGCAGAGCAGACTTGGGCCACCGGTTTGCCTTCGACCAGCCGGTCGAGACGCGCGGTTAAGGAATCCCTGAGTGTCGCTGGAATCATCTGATGTGTCTCCTGTTCCGATTCCAGGATTGCACGGGTGAGCTCCTCAAGAAACAGAGGGATACCATCGGAGCGTTCAATGAGTCCATCCAATAGCGCAGATGAGATCTTGTTTTTTCCAGCGAGTTGGCTGACCAACGCTCGAGCGGAAGCCGCACGCAGCCCTTGTAAATGGAGTTTTGTCACACCGGAAATACCGGCGAATTCCGGCCGGGCGGTCAGCACTATCATGAGAGGATTGGAATCGGCTCTCTCCAAAACTTTGGAGAGCAATTCCAGTGTCGTGGGATCCGCCCAATGGAGATCTTCAACGACGAGCAGTATCGGATGGACTCTGGACTGAGCAAGCAAACTTTGTATTAAGTGAGCCAGTGTGTCTTGACGAATCGTCTCCGCGCACAGTGCGTCCGAGTCCGCCGCGCTGCAAGGAAGGCCTAGCAAATAGCAGCTCAACGGCCAGACTTTCTCATCCAGGTTCGAAAGTCTGCTCAAACCCAGGCGGAGTTTCCTCGACCGTTCTTCAAGAGTATCGGTCTCGTGAAATCCTAGTAACTGCTTGATCATGGTCACCACCGGATTGAGAGCGGTGTTTTGGTAAAAAGGAGAGCACGCGATTTCAAGTCGCCAGACCTTCAAGTCGTCGGTCTCGTGCCACATAGACCTCGCAAGGCTGGATTTTCCGACGCCGGCCTCTCCCTGAAGAAGGACTACCTGACTTTGGCCCTCCAGGCAGGTTGACCACATTCCCTGTAGGAGGCCGAGTTCGGACTCGCGGCCGATAAGCGAGGCAAAGCCAAAACCACCTGACGCTTCTTGCCGGTTCCGCGCTTTTGTTCGACCGAGGACCCGGCGCAGGGAAGCTGGACCCGGCACCCCTTTAAGCTCATGGTGTTCCGGGAGACTGGTTTGAAAATACCCTTTGACCAACCGATAGGTCACGTCGGATATCGTCACGCCGTGAATGGGCGCCGCGCCTTGGATGCGCGCGGCCGTATTGGGTACCGCGCCTAGGGCCAAGGACTCCAGCCGTTTTCCGTGGCCGACCGCGCCAATAACCACAGCCCCGGTATGGATGCCCACTCGCACCGCTAATTCGGGCGAATCTCGACCATTCAGCGGCACCTTCAGGTTCCTTACCGCGTCTACAATCTCTAAAGCCGAGCGAACCGCGCGCTGTGGGTCATCTTCCTGGGCTTGGGGAAAGCCGAAGTAGACCAACAATCCGTCGCCGAGGTATTGAGCGATCGTCCCGCCATATTGGTCAATAATGATGCCACTTTCCCGCTGATAGGCCAGCACCACCGCCCGCAACTCCCACAGAACTTCATCCCTGGGAGATTCTCGAAAGCACACGCGCATCGCATGGACTGCGATTCTCTAAGTCTAATGGGACAACCTTGCCGACTCTCCTATCGGACATCGCCGGAATAGAACTTCAGCGCCCTCTGTGCGTGCCCCACTTCGAAAAGGCTTCCTCACGATTCCAAGACATATCAACTCGCGACGGGAGAAAGGGTTCCGTGCGTTGCGAAAATCGTTAACGCGCAGCTTGCAGTGAAACCCGCGAATAGGACGGGGACAAATCCCCCAGAAGGCCCGGCAGCTAAGGCTGCCGCGAAGGTAGCCACGAGTGAAAGGCCCCCGACAGCTGCGCCTTTCTTAAAGTTCGTCGTACCAGAGTCACGGCTTTTTGCAATTGAGTCGGCCTTTGGGTCGATTAGTTCTTGCTTTGGAGAGAAAGTTACAGCGTCGATGCTGTCTAGGACTGGCTCCAACTTAGCCAAAGTTTTGGCGGAGGCTTCAGGTATGTCGGTCTCTTGATACTTTCCTCGTTGGTGAGCGAGAGAGTTGTTGGCGAGCGCGGGTTCGATTCTCATGTGGGGATACTCCTTAAACTACGACCACGGTACAGCGGCGAGGTGGAAATAGAGAGGAATCGACGCGCGAAAGCTTGTCGTTTCTGTTAACATTCTGCGTAGTTGACCCGGAACAAGATTGAGTTTTCGCGGAGTGGGAACTTCCCTTGCGTTGTTTCGACGTGGATCCACTAGAAGAAACAAAGTGAGCAAGCAACAGTGTTTCGGTCGACGACGAGGCGAAAGGCACTAAAAAGGAATTCTCCCAGATAACCGAATCCTCAACTATGAAATCTTTTTGGAAAATTTTAGCGGTTTTGTTTCTCTTACTGCCGGCCACGGCCCAGCAGGATGCTGCTACCGCGAACCAAGCTAAGCTGTCCCCCGACGTGATGCGGGAGTTGGCCAAACTGAAGTCCGTGGGAATTACCGAGGTCCTCGTGCCAACGTGGTTTCCCGACGATCTGGGGATGGCGGTCGGTAAGGTCGACACGTCGGACACCCGGTTCGGACCCAGTCTAGAGATCACTTGGCCGTCGTCGAATAGGAAGGCACACAGTTTGGTTTTGAGAGGAACCGGCGGCGGATTGGGAGGCCCCGGCCCCGACAGCACCGTCAAGGTCGATAACCCAGTGCTCGGACCGATCGACCTTTGGATCTGCGTGGACGCCCCCATGGCCTTCAGATACGGTACGAGTTACGCCCTGACTGTGCCGCGCGGCGAAGACCGGGAGTATTACCTAGATGTCCAGACGGTGGGCAATTCGGACAGCGGCCTCAGCAAACTCGAAATGCAGAAGATTCTCGCTTCAGTCCGTAAACTGAAAATATAGGCCCAAAATCGAAAAGAAACTGAAAGACTGGTTCGACCAGGGGCTCCTACTCGAGCTTGCCGGACGCTTTGAGGCGAACCTGCAAGGCTTTGACCGCGCCGGCTTCCTAAGCCTTGCTGGCGAAAGGTTGGAAAGCTTGGAGATGATGGACCGTGTGCGCCAGATCGCCCGTGCCATGGCCTCCAGTTTTCCCGGACCAACCTCCCGCACCATGCGGGGCTTGGTCGGTGCCATGGGCCCTCCCCTTCCGCATCACGAGGCTGGCGAGCAACCGATCGGCTCCGGCTACGGGCTCTGGCCTTTCGGAGAGTACATCGGTCTCGATGGACTCGACGACTGGGCGGCCAGTTGGCGGGCTATGGAAGAACTGACCCAACGTTTGACCTCGGAGTTCGCGGTGCGACCTTATCTTGTGGCCGATCTCGATGAGAGTCTGCGTCGCCTGCGTGCACTGATCGACCATCCCAGCCACCACGTGCGCCGCTGGGTTAGCGAAGGGACCCGAACTCGACTCCCCTGGGCCAAGGCCGTCCCGGCCCTACGCGACGCCTTACCCCAACGTTTGGAGATGCTGGAACTCCTCAAAGACGACCCGAGCAAATACGTCAGGCGGTCTGTCGCCAACCACCTTCAGGACATCCTCAAAGACGACACCGAAGTGGGATTGGAAGTGCTTGAGCGTTGGGCTGGAGCGAAAAGCTCGCGTACGGCTTGGGTCGTGAAGCACGCCGCCCGTGGGTCGCTAAAAGCCGGTCATCCCAGGGTGTTGGCGCTGTTCGGTTGGGATCAGCCGATCGAAGTGACCCACTTAGGAGCCGATTCTTCCACTCTCGCCTTGGGCCAGAAAGTTCTATTGACGGCCGAACTTCTCAACCCGGGAAACAAAAAAGTGAAGACCAGAATCGACTACCGTTGGGAGGGACCGACAACCGGCGGACGACGGTTCGCGAAGGTCTTTCGCTGGGCCGATATCCACCTGGAAGCCCACGCTACGACCACTCTCAGCAAAACCCACCCGTTCGTGGAAAGAAGCACTCGCAAACTGCCCCTCGGCGAGTACCGTTTTACGCTGCTCGTCAACGGTCGGGCATCGGCCCCGCGAACGGTCAGATTGGAAACTAGCTGTTAGATTTCGTCTTGCGTCCCCGACCTGACAACGCGTTCTCGGTCTTGGATTGGATATGGAGGCCCTGCCCTTGGAGAGAATCCCACTCATCGAGCGAGCTAAGCGGAGCCTGACAGGTCTTTGGGTAGGGGACTCTTTCGGGGGATCATTCTTCTGGAAAGAAGACTTGCGCAAGCGCATCCAATCCCGCGAGTTGTCACCTTCCCCCTGGTTCTGGTCAGACGATACGGCTATGGGTCGTTCCGTTTTCACCTGCCTTGACGACCACAACGAGATCCTGCCCAACAAGTTGGCCGGTCTCTTTGCTGATGAGTACCTACGCGAGCCCACGCGGGGGTACGGAACCATGGCCCACTCCGTCCTGCACGACATCGGCCAAGGCACTCCTTGGCAAGAGGTCGCCAGCGGGGTGTTCGAGGGTAAAGGCTCTTACGGCAACGGAGCTGCCATGCGAGCGGGTCCGGTAGGTGCCTATTTCTCCGAAGACATCGAGCAGGTCCTCGAGCAGGCCCGGCGGTCGGCAGCCGTCACCCACGCCCACCCGGAAGGGCAGGCGGGTGCCTTGGCCGTGGCGGCCGCCGCGGCATGGGCTGCCAATGCTCAAGCGCTGGACGGCAGAGCGATGCTAAAGTATGCCTGGTCGCACACGCCCGAAGGGGAGACCCGCTCCAACTTGAAACTCGCCCGGGGTTTCCCCCTGGACCGAGAGCCGGAGGAAGCTGCCGCTCTGCTGGGTTCCGGTGAGAGGATCACCTCTCAGGATACGATAGGCTTCGCTCTCTGGTGCGCCGCACGCCACATTGACAGCTTTCCCGAGTCGCTCTGGGCCACGGTGGCCGGTGGAGGCGACATGGATACGACTTGCGCCATCGTGGGCAGCATCGTTTCGCTCTGCGCCCGCGAGGGAATTCCCGACGAATGGCTGACCCACGCGGAGCCAATGTAGCCCTTTCAGTTCGCTTACGAGTATCCAGGCCCGCCATTAAGCGCCCCGACGTTCCACGGTTTAGCCTTAGCACACCCTTACGCCCCGTTCGATGCCCTCCCAAAAATTGACGGCTCAGAGTTTCTTGCCGACCACGAGGTGGTTGGCAGCCCTTGTATTCTTTTCCCACCCTTGTCGGTTGTAGCGAAAGCCCCGGGATACTCCACGATGAAGAATGCCGTGGGCCCGGCAGACTCTCTGAGTTCCATCCCACGGAGGGAGACCACGGAGCGGCTGGAATCTGGATCGTATTATGGGAAGTCGCCTCTATCTAACCCTTCTCTCCGTCGTTGCCGGGATTCTCATCTTCGCGGGTATCGCGCTCCCTTTGACGAGCTATCGCAGCTATTCGAAAGCCAGTCACGCGGACTTTCGAGTGAAAGTGGAAGCTCAGGTGACGAGCCTGACGGTGGCCGATGCGGATGGAGACAGCGCAACAGATCCGAACAGGAAGACGTTTTATGCTCCGGTTGTTCACTTTACCTACAAGGTCCCAGGGGAAGCGGTTTCTCGCACTGGTCAGGAGATGATTCCTTACTCCAAATACTGGTCGAAAGATGCCGTAGGAGCTAAAGAAAAAGGTGAGGACCTTCATCCGGTAGGCAGCTTGCTGGAACTCTATCTTTCCGAGAAAGATCCCGAGAGATGGGCTCTTCAAGCGTCTGAGATTCCAGTAAAAACGTACCTTTTTTTGACCCCCTTTGGTCTTTTCATCTTCTTCCTCGGATGCTTACTTTTGCTCCACAGAGCTCGGGTTAAGCGGCGCTGGTTTCAATCCAAGTCGACTCTTGAGTCGCCATCGCTTTAGTGAATAGATGCTGTCCGATGTCTTCCAAAAGGACCCTGGGTTTCGACCTACGAGGGTCCTTTTGGCTTTAGGGGCGGCGACATCCAGCGAACGAACGGCCGACATCCCGTTCAGCCACGCGGATCCTTTCGGCGTTGTGAGGGGCGGCGAGGTCCCGCGGGCGTCTCTCGATCCGGAACGGACCAGATCAAAGCGAGTACTCTGCGACTCTGTTGATAATAATATCGACAGACTCGAAGGATCGGGGCCGCACGGTCGACGTTGCCGTTCCTGAACGCTTCGCCTCTTCTTGGCGAATAACAGCGGTTAAACAGCCCCGTGGGATAGTCTTATCAGAAGAGAACAAAAACTGATGGAGGCCAAGACAATGATGACGAACAACACGGTGAACACCCCTAAAGCGCCCTCGATGGCGACCAAAATCGCTCGAGCCGCGGCAGCGTATGCGCAGAAGGCTAACCACAACGGCGGAACCTACGCCCGTCACGGATTCGGCGGCACCGGAGAGGTGGGTGGAATCGGTGGCGCGGCCATGAGGGCAGCGGGGGCGACCAGTGGAGGAATTGGGGGCGCCGCGGCCAGAAGCATGGCAGGAGCTGGAAGTTACCGAGTCTCCTCAGAAGCCGCCCGCGACATTCTCGAACGCAGCCAAGGCAAGCTGGGCACACTCCTGGAAGCGCGCCTCAAAAGCCAAGCCGGTCCCATCAAACCCTAGTCCCGGCCACCATGTTTGAACAAGGTTTCGTAGGCTGTTGGGCAGATCAACTCCCGCCCGGATCGTCGTGGTGAAGAGCTTGACCGAATGATCTTGGGCGGCGAGTGCCATAACCCAGTGGAAGTCGTGGCATGCTCGCTATGGGCGTGCGGTAGAAGCTAAAGCGCTCTTCTTCCGCGCCCCCAGTCCGTGGGTCGTATCTTGGGAAACTCATCCCTTCCCTAGAGACACAGAACCAGTCCGTGCACCCACTAAGAAGCCGTGGTGGAAGAGGGTTCTAGGAGCCTCCTAGACTCACACTCTCCCGAGGATCGCTAAGGTCGCGCCTTGACGCCTCTTTTTTTCTGCCCACAAAAACGAGAACGAGCATCAGGACTATGGCTAGGACCAAGACCATCAGAACATTGCGGAGCGTCTGCTCAACACCAATTTCTGAAACTTTCAAAAAAGGATACGGATAAAAGCCCGAGAGCTTTCCCCGCAAAAGAACAAAGGCTAAATAGACAGTGGGATAGAGCAGCCAAGCCGATACTTTTTTCATCTGGAAGTCACTCTTGCGACTGTACAAATACCAGTAGAAAAGAGCATAGCTCGGCAGGATGGTGTGCAGCAGTTCATCGACCAAACGCTGCAGGCCCTCGGGCTCCCAGATTTGTCTGAGCACCAGTTGATAGACCAGTCCCACAATCAGTATGAACACGGTCAGAGCTGTGAGCGCGCCCTTTGAGTGGAAGTGACGAAACCCTCTCGCTGATAGCTTGAACGCCTGAACCGTAAAGTAGAGTGCGACCATGATGTTGGTAAGAATCGTGAAAAAACTGAAGAAGCGGATGACCGTTTCGGGTACACTCGCCACCCGGTTCTCAAGCATCAGAAAAAACTGGGAGAGAACCGCGAACCAGCCCAAAGAGAGTCCCGCTATCTCTAGTCTTTTTTGCACAATATATGCCGTTTCTCTTTGGAGTTTTGTTTTCAAACTCCTCTGTCGTTGGCCACGAACCCGGGAGTGTCCGGTGGATACGGAATCGGTCACGGAGGTAGAGAACACTACGACGAGAATTCGTGACCCTCTATGGGAACCGTGTAGCCGGAGTTCAAGAATGCGAGGCTGTCTCGACCGGAACCGCAGCCGAGGTCTAAGATCGCCCCGCCTTGAGGAACCCGCGCGAGAAATCGCTCATGATGCGTGCCCATATTGAGGTCCACGGTCGAGGATGAAAAGTCGGCGCCAAACTCGTCATAGTAAGCGAGGGTGGAGTCGGGCTGGGCAGACGAAGTCATAGAACTGGTTTTTCTCAACGACGGGTGTGTTCCCGTCGCCTCGCTGACCCGGAACAGGACACGGTCTACACGTGTTGAATACGTATGGATGCAGAAGAAGCTAACCATCACGATCGACGAGGAAATCTACAAGGGTCTTCACCGGGTTATCGGCCGCGGGAAAATCAGCGGTTTTATTGAGAATTTAGTACGTCCCCATGTCCACGCATCCCATCTTGACGCAAGTTATCGTGAACTCGCCGAACAAGAGGCTTCGGGTAGTGAATCGCCGGAAACGTTGGAATGGGTGGAGGTATTGACCGGCGATGTTGGAGTCATCTTGGAATGATCCGGGGCGAGGTGTGGTGGGTGAATTTTGACCCCTCCGTTGGTGGTGAGGCCCAGAAAGTTCGGCCTGCGGTCATTGTTAGCAACAACTCTTCGAACCGTTACCTGAATCGGGTTCAGGTCGTACCTCTCACTTCCAATGTGTCCAAACTTTTTGCAGGCGAATCTTATGTGATGTTGTCAGGCCGGCAGCGCAAGGCTCAGGCCAACCTGCTCGCGACCGTGAGCAAAATGCGTTTGTCCTCTCGGCTAGACGTTCTAACTTCCAACGATTTGGAGAATGTGATCGACGCCGTCCGGGTTCAACTGGGCCTGTGAAATAGCAACCAGAGTTCCTGTCAGTAAGTTCGTAGTCGAGTCTTCTAGCCTAGCCGACAGCCGACTTCGACGCCAAGCCGGAGAAAATGCTGCAGGCCTCAGACATTGCCTACGCGATGAAGTTTGCATTGCAGTTCCCGCGGACGGGTTGCCCTGTGGAGATCACTTTGCGGCCGCAGTTGAACCCAACGCTCTAACGAAAATCCTCGCACTATGACCGGAGCGTGGTTGCTCAATGCATCGGTCAGCGACTGAGACTACCAACAACAGGCCCACACCCATACCCAAATCGTGCATGCCTCGAAGCTCTGGTGCGGACGGCGACATCCAACGAACGACCGACATCCCGTTCAGCCACGCGGATCCTTTCGGCGTCATGAGGCGGCGACGTCCAACGAACGGCCGACATCCCGACCCGGTGGACACGCTCCCACTCAAACCGCCACTTCCCAAAGCCCGTGCTCCACCTTGGCTTGATGAGAATCTTCCGCCCGGCCCTCCCAGCCGTGCCACCAGTCGAGCCAACCCGCGACTTCCAAACGGCATCGGCGATCCAAGCGGCGACCCTCACTGTCAAAAAACACCAGCGCACCGTCGCGGTCCACTTGGATTCGCAAGACACCCGCGTGAAGATTGCGATGACAACCAGAACACAGACTGCACATGTTTTGAGCATTCGTTTCACCGCCTTCGGCATAGCCTTTGAGGTGATGAAGGTGGAGCCAGACTTTGTGGGTACATCCCGGCGTCTGGCAGCAGTAGCCATCGCGGCGTAAAAGTTCTTTCTTTTGCGCCTTGGTAGCCGACCGCGTTTTCGGGTTGAAGCGCAGACGGCGGTTGTTCCAGGAAGCTCGAGGAGTCTCAAGACCCTCGCTTGAGTTCGCTTCATTTATGCGCTCAGCCGCCACCGCGGAATGCCCCTCCGTTGAGCCCTTGCCATTTCGCTCGACCTCGCCAACATCAGAGCGCGGGCCCGCTGTTCTCGGCGCCGCCGAACCCGCGAAGCTCGGTCCTGTCGAGTCTGCGAACCTCGGTCCCGTTGACCCATCGGAAACGACCCACCTGGGTCGTTCTGGGTCGGTTTCCGGGGAATCATCCACGGCCATTTCCGCAAACTCTTCGGTCGGTTCAAATCCCAGCGCCAGGGCCAAAAGCTCCGAGCCGCTGACCCGCTCCTCTCCATGGTCTTTTTGAGCCGTAGCCTCGCCCAGAAGTCCCATTTCCCTTGCCAACTCTCGAGCTTGGTCCACCAGCGGAAGCCGTCGCGCGTTTTCAGCTTGGAGGTCTTTGTCCGCTTCGGTGCGTGCTTTTTCCAAAACGTCGACATCCGCGGGCCGGCCGGCGATGTAAGTGGCAAGGGCCATCTCCACGATTTCAGCGTTGGACACCGCTTTCTCTTGTTCTAACGAGTAAAGGCGGCGGGCCCGCGCGAGCATCTGAAAAACTTGGGGGCTCACGGGGCAACGAAGCTCGGAATGCATCGGCTGGTCGTCTTCAAAAACTTCTCCTGGAAGCGACCCCCGGGGAGTCCGGCGGACCAGTTCCTGGATCTGTTCAGCGTTCAAAGTCTGACTCAAAGCCAACCAATAGCTCTCCGTGGCGGGAGTGGATTTACGAACAATTTCTCGCAACTTACTCCAGGCGATCGTCCCCTCTTCAGCAGCCCGCGACAGCTCCGCCAAAGGCTGCAGCGCTCGAGCCACTCGGCGGCATTCACGAGCCTCTCGACTGTCAATTCCCAGAATCTGAGCCGCGTAGTGCACGCATGAAGAACAACCGAACTGCTTGTAGCCTTTATTTTCGTGGAGAGCCAACAAACACCGGCCCAGTAAAAGACGTAG
>JBBKWP010000170.1:0-9795 GCA_037968995.1 Candidatus Xenobia bacterium | reverse complement strand
TGAGGCGGCCCTTCCCTTGAACGTTCCAGTAGGTCTCGAACGGCCAAACTCGAGTTGGCGTGGGCCTCGCTTAAGGCGTCGGCGACCGACCAACCTTCGATCCCGCGAGAAATGACTTGAGTGAAGACTCGACAACCGTCGCAGCATAAAGGGTGCGGGTGGGTGATGGCGCTGTCGGCGGGAGCGATGGTAAGAAGATCTTCGACACCGAAGGCAAGACCTAACGGCGAGCACCGCATAAGCGATCCGTTGGCCTGAGAATCCGGATTCTTATGCCCGTGGAGAGCTTGGGAAGTTGTGCCTCCGATGTCGAACGGTCCGGAACGCATCCAGTCGCGATAGGCCTGCTCCACCTTCTCGACAACGAAGCCTCGGTCGTTGATAAGTTGGCGGGCCATAGCCAAGGCCATTTCCGAGTCGTCGGTGGGTTGACCGGCCAGGGTATCCCAGACTCCACCGTCCCGAAGTTGGTCGGGACCCTGAGGATGGGCTTTCGCGATGGTTTGGGCCGACTGAAACTCCACCAGGGATCCAAGAGAATCTCCCGCGAGTTGTCCGAGCAAGCAGCCCTGAGCCCGTTCTAATGAGAGAGTCGGCTCCCGTCTCCAACGCCTCTTCCTGGGTGGTACACTGAGGCTTTGAGTGACTCGGTGGTTCCAGACAGCGCTCAGGTCGCGGGTTCGCAGTTCGCTGAGCGCGACGGGATCGCCGCCTAAGATGCGTCCGTTCTCGAGGCGGGGGCGGTAGACGACGGTTTCACCTCCGGACCCGGCGAACGTCACCATCGTCTTGCCTGCCGCTAAGAGCAGAGCATGACCAGCACCCACGTCGTGGGCGCTCAGGTTCACCAACGACAGACCCACTCGAACGTCTCCGGCGGCGGCCAAAGCCAACCGGTAGGCGATGGAGGGTAGGGCCAGGAATCGAGCGGGGGCCAGTACGGCCAAGTTGCCGTCGGTGCGGTCATCAGCGTCTTGACTGATGGCAATCCGATCGGAAGCCGTCAGCGCGGAGTCCGACGGTGGAGCGTCCCACGATTTCCCATTTCTCCAAAGCCCAAGTCCGGGACCGCCGGCCAACAGATCACCGCTGTCGTTAGGATACAAGGGAGCATAGACAACGCCGAGAACCGGTTCGTTTTTATAAAGAAGGGCGATGGAAACCGTACTGCCTCGAAATCCCCGCAAGAAGGCGGCCGTGCCATCATGAGGGTCCAGCAGCCAGCAGTAATCACTGTCGTTGGCCTCGTCAAAGCCTAACTCTTCCCCCAAGATGGAGTGGTCCGGAAAGTGATGAGACAACTTTTCCCTCAGGAAGCTCTCGATTTCGGTATCGACTGTAGCAGTGTCCCGGGCCCCTCGGGGTCCGCCAGGAAGGTAGAATTCTCGCCTTAAGGTCTCTCCCGCCTGGAGGGCGAGGTCGGTGGCGAGGTTGAGGATGTCTCGTTTTGGCATCATATGCAGAAAAATTTGCCGTGCCCCTTCAACATCCCCTCTCTTAGAAAATTTTTGAAGTTCACACGATGTTAACAGCCCGAGGTGTGCATTCCAGCATTAGGACACAGAAGGCTGATATTCTTTGTTTGTAGCCAGTGACGACCTGCAAGTCTCGCCGGCCCTTCATGAGTGAAATAAGCATAGTGGTAATAAACCCCGGGCAACCGGGGTCTTTTTTTTTCCTCCGGGGATGGAATCTCGAGAGATTCTTTTGCCAGCAGGCAAGCACATCTCACCAGGGAAGAGATTCCGATGTCTATGAATCGTAGAGAGTTGATGAAGTCGACTTGCTTGTTGGGAGCAGCCATCGGGAGCGTCGGATGCGGTGCAGGCGGGGGCCTCTTTTCGCTGAGTCCCGCCCAAGCCCAGGTGTTACCGCCACCGAACTTCGAGCGTGAATTGCTCGAGCCGGAAAACTCTGAAGTCGTCTCCCAGATCGCGCTTCAAACCAGCTTCGGTCCGATTCCCTATCTGGCGAGCGACGCTCAGATTCACCTGACTTACGAACTGGCTGTGACGAATATTTCCGCGGGGAAAATCCGGATCGACAAGATCGAGATTCTCGATGAGGCCAGACCACAGCGGATTCTCCGTGCCTTCGAAGGGGACCAGGTCAGTGAAGTGATGACACTGATCGCCGGCGGTGCCGATATCCGTGAATTAGAATCAAGCCAATCGGGCACCCTCTATCTCGATGCGTCAGTTTCTTCAAGGGCGGCGATTCCCGCGACCCTAACGCATCGGATTTTTGGAACCGACTTGGGAACAGACACGCCGATGGCGGTCGTCCTAGGAGCCCGTCTGAGGGTGCGGTCGGATATCGTCGTTCCTATCCTCCGGCCACCGGCCACGGGCTCGGGTTGGGTGTCTGCCGAGGCATGCTGTGGACGCAGTCATCATCGTCGGACTCCCATCGGAATCAATGGGGAGATCTACCTTGGTCAGAGATACGCGATCGACTTCGTTCAAGTAGTCAATGGCGCTCTCTTCTTGGGCGACCCTTTTGAGCTCAAGAACTGGTATTGCTACGGCAGAGAGCTTCTGGCCTCGGCGGACGGAGTGGTGACGGCCGCAGCCAACGACCAGCGCGAGTGGCCCTTGGGCGCCTCGGAGATTCGGACGAAAAAAGGCGCCGCGGGCAACCACGTGGTGGTAGATATGGGGAACGGGATGTCTTACGTGTTCGCTCATATGCAGCCTGGGTCCGTCAGGGTTCAGGTTGGAGATACCGTCAAATCTGGGCAGCCGCTGGGCTTGGTGGGCAACTCAGGAGCTACCGGAGGACCTCACCTACATATGCACGTCGTGTCTGGAAACGACATCTTCCAGGGGCAGGCTATTCCGTGGGGCTTCGATCGTTTTACCGTCACGGGCTATTACAAGAGCATCGCCGACATGACGCCTGATGAGCCCGGACCTCCAATTAACAGGGTCGACGTGAAGCCATATGAAGTTCGCAACGGCTATCCGCAGGAGTTGCGGATCATCGACTTTTGAGACGCATCGACACCCCCGAGCATAGTTAACAGAAGCCTTAGGCTCGGGACGAAGATCACCAAGGAGGCGAAATGGCGAAGCGCGTGAGTTTAGATATCGAAGTGGCGTGGGGCGACATGGATGCCTTCGGACACGTCAACAATACGGTCTTTTTCAAGTATTTCGAGTCGGCACGTATCGCCTATATGCGTTCCATTCAAAGCATGGGGGCCGACGACACGAGTTTCACGCCGGTGGTGGTGAGCACGCGTTGTGACTTTTTGAGCCCGGTGGTCTTTCCGGATACCGTGGTGGGAGAAACTTGGGTTGCTAAACTCGGAAACAGCAGTCTTACCATGGAGTACACCTTGATGAGTCGTGTGCAAAACAAGTTGGTCGCTAAAGGTGAGGCGGTGCTCGTTAACTTTGACAGCGCGACAGGAAGACCTCGGCCTATTGCCGAGGATTTGCGGTCTCGGATCGAGACGGATACGCCTGAGCGATGAGCCTATTCCGGAGTCGGGGCCCCATTTAGTATGTCGATGACGGACAAGTTGGGTGGAGTCAGTCTAGTGGGTTTGCTGGTGGTCGGAGCGCTTTGGAGCACGAGTTGTCGCAGCGCGCCGTCTCCTCAAGTTGTGGAGTCGCAAAAGGTTCAGATCGCCTCCAGTCAGGCGACGCCAAACCCACCAACAGATTCTGCTCGACAGGTTCGAGTCGACCTCGAAGCGGTCAAGGAGCAGACCACAAGCATTCACGACAACGAGCTTCAAAGGGCCAGGGACCTGCAAAGTGAGATCGATGCGAAGTTGGCCAAACTTGATGCCAAGAGTCAAGCTGACACCGCCGACATTTTTGAGGGAATCACCCTACGTCTCGATATGGCGGCTTCGCGAATCGAACCGGCGAAAGATCGTGAACTCGAGAGCGGGCTGAAAGCCCTTCGCACCAAGACAGCCCAAGCGTCCGCCGCCAGCGGAAAAGAACAGGCCGGGCTCTATACGGAAGTGATGGTCGACTTAGAAATTTTGGAGACGGCTGTCGCGAGACTTCGGACCAAGCCATAAGAGGGGCCTAGGAGCCTGTAGCGGGGGGCTTCTATGGAGCCTGCGGGGCTTTTTCTTGATTCAGCTCTTTGGCGGCGTCAGCTTTGGCCATCTCCACCATTTTGGTCGCGTGGGCTTTCCCTAAGATGACCGCGACGACGAGGTAGGCAACAGAAACACCCACGGCCGACAGGGAGACGATCGCCCCCGTCGCCGCGGCGCTGAAGAAGGTCTTGAAGATCACCGCGGCTCCAGTGTCACCGGTTCGATAGACCACGGTGTCGATGAAGTTCTTAGCGAGATACTTCTCTCGTCGACTGACTGCGGTGAAGAGAACTTCGCGGGCGGGGCGACTGATGGCGTAGTTGGAAGTTTTACGAACGATATCGAGCAGGGCGATGGTGAGGAGATCGGGCCGTTTGGCCAAGGCGAAGAAACCAAAGATACTGACCAGAGGAACCAGTGCGAGGCCGGCGGACAGTCCGATTTTCGAAAGAAATCCGCCGGTCAGGAAGAGTTGGATCAAGAAGGTGCCTATGGAGATCACCAAGTTCACGTTGGAAAAGAATCCCACTCGGTCGGCTCGGCCTTCCACGTTGAGGGCCACGATGCTCTGTTTTTGGAAGTAGATGAACGAAGCGGTGAAGGTGTAAAGAAAAAGATAAAGACAGATCCCTAAAAGGTACGGTGAGCGGACGATGTCGCTGATCCCTGAAAAAGCGTGCGGCTCTTTCTCTCCGACCTCGCGGGCCGGTTCTTGGTAGTTTCGAGTGATTCGTATCATCGCTTGAACAGCGATCTCGAGCAAGATAGCGCTGAAGAACAGCATGTTGGTAGGTCCGAGGTGTGATACCAAGGTTGAGGTCAGCAAGGAGCCAAACATTTGGCCCAGGGTGCCGCCGGCACCAACGAAACCGAAGGCCAACTTTCCCTGTTTTCCGCTGTAGATGTCCGCCATAAGTGCCCAAAAGACCGACACCGAGATGAGGTTGAAGATCCCCACCCAAAGAAAATAAGCGAACCCCATGGCGAACGCGAAGCCTTCGACCTTGATCGCCTCGCCGTGACTCGGCATCTGTCCCGCGGCTTCTAAATACTTAAAGATAGCAATGAAAGCCACGATGTTGAGGGCAAAAAAACGGTAGACGATCTTCATCAGTTTGACCCGCCCGGTCTTGTTGAGCAGGACGCTGAAGAGCGGGTTGGCTAGGGTCATGACGACCAGTGACCAGATAAAAAGGTCTTGGGTCCATTCCTCGCCCACCAAAAGACCAAGTTCGTCGCGCAGAGGTTGGACAATGTAGTAGCTGGCTAGAATGCAGAAAAAGAAGATAAAGGCGAGCCCGGCTTGGGGGGCGTCCTTTGCCTCAAGTCCGGATAGCTTTTGCACAACGCGAATCACTTAGAAGCAATGCGAAATGACTTCGGGATTACCTTTCGTTGCTCGAAAACTGAGTGGCTGGTGCTCAGTTAATCTTTGTGCGAGGTTGGCTTCCTACAGGCTGGGGTGCGAGGTTGGCTTCCTACAGGCTGGGGCGATTCGTGTCGCTTTGGCGCTCCTTCAACTGGTCTTCATCGCGCTCAAGTTCTTCGGTTCGGGTATTCATCGCTTCGATATCTTCACGGATTCCGCTGACCTCATCTTGAACCGTTTTCAGTTCCGGCTTGGAGGCCGTCGCACTGTCTTCTTCAACCCTTTGGACGTCGACTCGGTTCAGGAGTTCGGCCATTTCGTCGCGCGTCATAGGTCGGTCACTAGACTCTGCGTGGGAGGGATATCCCTTTATGAGTTGTCGTTCTTCCAGTGTTTGCACGGCGTCGGTCGCCCAGGTGGGGGCCGGTTCAGCCATGACGCCTTGCCCTACTTGACTGAGCAAGAGTAGCGATAACAATGAACGTCTCATGAAATTGTCTCCTGTCGCGCTTCTCGACGAATTATCGTTCTTGCCGAAGCCTACTGAGTGGTTCAAGCCCCGAGTCCGGGAAGAGTTTCTCTGGGGTCTAGTTTAAGCGATCCCAAAGATAGGCGTAGTTCAAGGCAGTGAAATACGCTGTTTGAGGATTATTGGAAGCTCCAGCGTGTCCTCCTTCGATGTTCTCATAATAGATCACTTCGTGTCCCATCTCTAGTAACTTCGCGGCCATCTTGCGGGCGTGGCCGGGGTGAACACGGTCGTCTTTGGTCGAAGTGAAAATGAGTGGCACCGGATATGTCTTAGCTATGTCGAGGTTGTGATAGGGAGAATATGTCTTGATGAAGTCCCAATCCTCGGCGAGATCAGGGTCGCCATATTCCGCCATCCAACTGGCCCCGGCCAGCAACTTGTTGTAGCGGGCCATGTCCAGTAGAGGCACACCGATGAGAACGGCTCGGAAGAGTTCTGGACGGCGGGTCAGCATAGCGCCGGTCAAAAGCCCGCCGTTGCTTCGTCCGTGAACACCCAAATGGCGAGGGCTGGTGATTCCTCGTTGGATGAGGTCTTCAGCCACGGCTTCGAAATCCTCAAAAGCTCGGTGACGGTTCTCCCTCAACGCGGCTTGGTGCCAACCGGGTCCGAACTCGCCGCCCCCGCGAATATTAGCGGAAACATAAACCCCTCCTCGCGAAAGCCAGGCCGGACCGGCCAAGCTGAGATAACTAGGTAGAAGCGAAACTTCAAAGCCGCCATAGCCGTACAGAAGAGTAGGAGTCCTCCCATCCAAGGCGAGATTCTTGTCCTTAATAACGTAGTAAGGAACTAGGGTTTTGTCCTTGGACTCGGCCCAGAACTGAACGGATTCGAGTCCCGCGGATTCAAAGCGGCGGGGCAGGGTTTGAGTTTGAGCGACCGTTTGGTCATGGTCAGAGTAGTAGAGTGCGGTGGGCTGCAAGAAGTCTTCATGGGTCAAAAAGAAGTCGTCACGGCTCCGAGAGACCGCTGCGGGAGCCGTTGTTCCACCGGTCTCTTGCTCGAAAACTTGCTCCGAAATCCAGGACTCGTTTTCCAGCCTCAGGGCCCACAAACTGGTCTTGACGTTCTTCGTAACGGACATCAGTACGCGACCACGGATAGGGATCACGCTCTCTACGGTTCCCCCCTTTCCTTGCTGGGGGTCGAACAGGACTCGAGCCGGAATCTTCGGGTTCACCAAAAATTGCGCGAGATCGAGGCTCAGGATGGAGCCTTTCTCGTAAGTGCCTTCTTCCCGTGCCCAATCCGAACGCAGTGAGACAAGAATTTGGCCTTGGAAGACGCCTTCTAAGGGTGTGTCGTTCGGGAGTTCGAGTCTTTTGAGGCCATCTTGGGAAATGAGAAATTTTTCGTCGTTCCAAAAGTCGATCACTCGACTGATGAAATCGTAGTTTTCGTCCTGCCGCCGAACGGACCAAACTCCGGCCGCAAGATCTTTAGGTTCGACCACAAAAAGAGTCGTGGCCGCCTCTAGGGGAGTGTCGCGTAACCAAAGCTTGATCGTTCCGGGATAACCTGACTCGGTCATAGATCCGGGTCCGAAATCGGTGCCGACGTAGACCGCGTTTTCGTCGCGCCAGGCCACGTCCGACTTGGCCTCCTGAAGAACAAAGCCGTTGTCGACAAACGACTTTGTCGTGAGGTCAAATTCTCGAATGACCGAAGCGTCGCTCCCTCCCCTCGATAAGGACAGCAAGGTTTTGCGGTAATCCGGACTCAGGACTTGATGACCCTTATAGACCCAGTTCTCATTCTCAATTTTGGCCAGTTCGTCGATGCTTAAGACGGTTTCCCACTCGGGACTCCCGCTCAGGTAGCCTGGAAGGTCAGTTCGGCGCAAGAGGCCTCGTTCATTCTCCTCATCGCGCCAGAAATTATACACGTAAGGGCCCAGCAGACTGGGGTACAGGAGCTTGTCGTTGGAATTGAGAGTGGCCAACGACTGGTCATAGATCTCCTGGAAAAGTGGGGTCTCTTCATACCGTTTTTTGGTCAGAGCGTTCTGGGACTCGACCCAGGCCATGGCCTCGGGGCTGTCTACGTTTTCTAACCAGAGATAAGGATCTTCAAGCATCCCGAAGTGTTGACGATGGGCCGAGGACTCCCCTGTTCGAAAGGACCCGTTTTCAGGGTTGGAGCGGAAAATCCTCAGGTTTTCTGGTGATCCGAACGGCTACGTTTCGAGCCCCGCGTAGCGCCCCAGGCTTAGAGAGCTTGAGGCGAACCCGGTGAACGGGGAACTCTTCGAGTATCAATTCCGCGACTCGTTCGGCGAGGGTTTCGATGAGACGAAACTCTGTGGTGGCGATGTAGCTCTGCAGTCGTTTTGATAGGGACTTGGTGTTGAAGAGTTCGGGTTGTGGTCGGTCGACCAATGCGGCTCTTCGCACATCCACCGCCAAGCGTAGGTCGAGGACCACTGTCTGCTTGACCATGCGTTCCCATTCCGCAAAGCCGATCAGACAGTCGACGCTGAGTCCCTCGATCTCGATCTCGTCAAGGCTCATAGTCGAAGTCGCTTTCCGGGTCGTGCGCCGACGGCGCGACGTCGAGGGCGACCAGATGGTTCAAGAAGGCGGAGCCGCATCTGTCGAGGTAGTTTTCGAGTCCCCGGGCGTGGAAGGTCAGCTTGGTCTCTAACTGGCGCAAAGCCCATTGGACGTCGGTCCTTTGACTTCCGTCTGGATGGTGGGAAAGTGCCAAGTACTGCAATAGTTGCGCGAGGATCGGGAGACTGCAGATCCGATCCTGAACGCTGGGCCCTTCCAGTAGGTACTTTCGAAAGATGAGATGTTCAAAGAAGGGAGCTACTTCCGACCACATGCTCCACGGCTCTTCCCAGCGGGCTAAAAGGTCGGCGACCTCCACGGGCTCGCCGTCTAAGAGGCGGCTTCGGTAGGTGCCCCTATCGGCTTGAGCTTGCAGAAAATCAAAAAGGTCGTCAGACTCCGGGTCCCAGGGCCCTTCGGCAAGAGCCAGCAGCCCGCGGAAGACGGATTGCAGCGCGTCCTCCATACCATCACTGGGCTGATAATGACCACCGCCCAAGGACTGAACGCTAAATTCTAGGGCGACGCTCCACAGTCCAACTTGTCCCTGGGTGCGAAGGAGTTCTAAGGCACGGGACTCCCACTTGAGATAGGTCTCCCAATCGAACTCTATTCCCGGTGCCAAGGGATAGGCTTTGAAGGTCAGGGGAGTACTGGCCACGGCACTCTCTTGGACCGGGGGACCATGGCGACCGAGGATCGCGGTGCACGCGAAGGAAGCGCCCACGAACACTCCGCCGGGCGTGTTGATGGCCCGGAAAGGGAACTCCTGACAAGGTTTCGGTTTACCCAGAAGCCCTTCGGTTTTGTGGATGCGACAGCCCCCGTCTTGGCCGTCGATAAAAAAGTGACAGGTTCCACAGCTCTCTTTTTTGAGCCAGAGGCGATCGCGGCTTCGGGTAACGGCCTCAGGACCTCCCAATTTCTCAATCTTCTCGGCATCGAGAGTGTCCAGTTCCACCTCAAAGGTAGCGCAGCTCAGTCCGCAATGGACGCACTCGTAATTAAGGTCGGGAAGGTTCACTAGGGACATAGGTGTCCGTTCGACGGGCTTCCAGGGTCGCCTCTTGCTTATCGGCCCCTCAACCGTTGGCGGTTTTAAGGAATCTCTCCAACACCTCGAGGTGTTGTTCCGGCTTTGTGAAGCCGCATCCCAGCGTCTGACAGCGCATATGCGTGGCGCCGAGTTCGATCCAACTGTCCAAGGATCGACGCCACGTTTCTTGGGGTTCTTTGGAGTACGCGATGCGGGCGTCGATGCCAAACAGCTTGGGGT
>JBBKWP010000169.1:0-5691 GCA_037968995.1 Candidatus Xenobia bacterium | reverse complement strand
CCTCCAGTCTATGAAACGCGTAAGGGAGACTTTTCTTGATCAGACGTTCCGATCTGCTGTGGGCCTTCTTCGTTTTGGCCGGTCTCGGCGCGTTAATGAATCACCAGGCCGCTTCGGGGCGGCCTGCCGATCCCCCCGGGCGTTGGCCCTCCGGTTTGGAGAGGGGCTCGAATTTTACCCTGCTCCTCTTCGCTCATCCTCACTGTCCGTGCACTCGGGCCACCCTTCGCCAGCTTGAGCGGCGTCTCCAGCCATTGAAGGCGCAACTCAAAACGTTCGTGGTGTTCGTCAAGCCGCCAGATACTGAGCAAGACTTCCATCTCGACGAACTCTGGGAGCTTTCCCAAAGCATGAGCGGTGTCACCACTCTCTGCGATGATGACGGTCGCTGGGCGCGCGCATTCGGTTGCTACACTTCGGGCCAAGCCCTTCTCTATGGCCCGGACGGCGGGCTTCGATTCGCCGGCGGTCTGACCGCCTCCCGAGGGCACGAGGGGGATTCCATCGGACTTGAGGCCGTTGAAACTCTTGGTCGGGCCGCCACCGTCACCGAGGTCTACGGCTGCCCCCTATCAACCCAAGGAGATACCTTTTGTCGCCCTTAGAGTCAAGCATCCCCAGCCGAAGTCGGAAGATGTACCGCAACCACCGCATCCTCGGGGACGAGAAGACAAATCGGCTTTTCGTACGCCTTTTGTTGCTCGAGTGGGTTGCCGCGATCCTGGTCGCTTGGCTGGTTTCGCCTTACGCTTGGGAAGGGTGTCACTGGTCCGTCCACCTCCACCTCAAATTAGCCCTGATTCTGGGGGCCGCCCTCTCGCTCTATCCGTTTTTCTTGGTCCGCCAGAAGGCATCCGACAAGCGGAATAGGATGGTCATCGCTTGCTCTCAGATGGTCTTCTCCATTCTCTTCATCCATCTCTCAGGCGGTCGGATTGAGACCCACTTTCACATCTTTGGCTCCTTGGCGTTCCTGGCTTTTTATCGGGACTGGCGGGTGCTGGTCCCGGCCACGGTGATCACGGCAGTCGACCATGTGGTGCGCGGCATGTTCTTTCCCCAGTCGATTTTTGGAGTGTCCTCCGCCAGCAACTGGAGATGGTTCGAGCACGTCTGTTGGGTCCTTTTTGAAGTGACTTTTCTAGTCATCTGGTGCGAACGCAGCCGCCGCGAACTGATGGAAATTTCCGCCGCCCAGGCCGAGATGGAAGTGACCACTGAGCGGATCGAACGTCAGGTCGAGGAGCGAACCAAGGAACTTGTCATCGCACGTGACGAGGCCTTACAGGCCGCTCAGGCCAAGAGCACGTTCCTGGCCACCATGAGCCACGAGATACGCACCCCCATGAACGGTGTGATCGGAATGACAGGGCTGCTTCTGGACACGGATCTGACCGATGAGCAGCGGGATTACGCCCAAACCATCTCCACCTGTGGCGACGGGCTTCTCACGGTGATCAATGACATTCTCGATTTTTCAAAACTAGAGGCCGAGAAGGTCCATCTCGAGAGCATCGAGTTCGACCTTCGTGCCACCATTGAGGATGTGGCCGACCTGCTCGCCTTCAAGGCTCACGAGAAGGGATTGGAGTTTCCCTTCTTGATCAACCAGAACTTACCGAGCCATGTCAAGGCCGACCCCGGCAGATTTCGGCAAGTGTTGCTGAATCTGATCTCGAACTCCATCAAATTTACCGCTCAGGGCGAGGTGTCAGTACACGCCGGCTTGAGTTCCGAGGGCCCCGCGCCCTACCGAACCCTTTACTTTGAGATTCACGACACTGGGGTCGGTATCCCTTTGGACAAACAAGCGGCCCTTTTTGCACCCTTTACTCAAGCCGACGCCTCCGTCACTCGAGAGTTTGGGGGTACGGGCCTGGGCTTAGCTATCTCTAAGAAGCTGGTGGAGGCGATGGGCGGGGAGATCGGTTTCCGCAGCACCCCAGGTGTGGGTTCAGTCTTCCACTTCACCATACTCGTCGAGCAGGTCGACGGCTCGTCGGTTCGCAGTCTTCCCCTGGGGGACATCCGCGGCTCGAGAGTGCTCATTATTGACGACAACCACACCAATCGTCGGGTTTTCCGGGAACAGCTCACCGCGTGGGGCTGTCTCGTTGAAGAAGCAAGCTCGGCCGAAGCCGGGATAGCTAAGATGGAGCAACGAGCGGACTCTGAGATGTTCGACATCGCCCTCGTTGACTTCCAGATGCCGGGGGTTGACGGAGCCAGCTTTGCCCGCGACCTGAAGAGTAGGCCCAAACTCCAGAGCGTCCGTTTGATCTTGGTCACCTCACTTCCTCAACAGGGGGATGCCAAGGCCCTGAAAGAGGGCGGATTCGACGGTTATCTTACAAAGCCGATCAAGCAGAGGGCGCTGTACCAGACCTTGGCCGTGCTTAAAGGCTTGGCCCAGGAGAGCACCTCCTCGGCGCGCCTGATCACGGTCGACGTTTTGAGGGAGACTCCCGTCAAACGGGCCAAAATTCTGGTGGCGGAAGACAACCGCGTCAATCAGAAGCTGATCTTGAAGCTCCTAGAGAAGGAAGGCTACACCTGTGACCTGGCGGTCAACGGCCGGGAAGCCGTCGAGGCTGCCCGCAAGCTGTCCTACGACCTGATCCTTATGGACTGCCAGATGCCTGTTCTCGACGGATTTTCGGCATCCCAACAGATCCTAGCCGAGAATCCCGACGCTCCTCCTATCGTCGCCTTGACCGCCGGAGTCACCAGTGAGGAGCGACTGCGCTGCCAGGAATCCGGGATGAGAGATTTTGTCGCCAAGCCCATCAAAATCGAGCCTCTCAGAGAGTGTCTGGCTCGGCATCTCTCAGCAGAATCGAGTTCTAGTGTTCTGATTTTCGAGCATCATACTCTGCTTAACTCTCAGCGGCTCGACGATGTTGCGGACGGCGACCCGCTCATCAAGCAACAGCTACTGCGGCAGTTTCTTAAGGAACTCGAAGCTGAATCTCAGGCCCTCTTGAATTCGCTGGCCAAACACGCTACGCCCGCCGCAAGGCAGGCGGCCCATACTCTAAAAACCAAGGCTCTTTACCTGGGTGCGATTCGGATAGCTAAGCTCTGTGAAGCAATGGAGCGGCACTGCGAGCATGCTGACTTGGCCGGGGCAGAAGCCAATCTGGCCGAGTTTGAGGTCACTGTCAAAGCTCTTCAAGAGCGACTGGTCGGCGAGCTGAGCGACACAGAGAGCGAGAAGCCAGAACGGTAAGGACCCTAGGGCTCTTCAGAGTGAATGTACTCATCGAAAAATGCCCCGATCCGCAAAAGCTCGGCTCGGCAGTCAGCGAAGAGGGCAACCGATCGGGTCGCATCGCCCCGGCCACTTTCATTTTCGAGCTCTTGAGCAAGCTCAGCGAGGAGGTCCGCGCCGAAATAAGGAGCTGAGCCCTTCACGGAGTGAGCTTCGTTCATGACTGTCGTGAGTTGCCCTGACGCGAGCGCCTGCTCGATGACCGCCATGGAGGTCACCAGATCTTCGCGGAACACGGTGATCATCTCTTCTTGAAGCTCACGATCGCCGTCGGTCGCTTCGTTGAGGACCTCAATCTTGATCGGAGGGTCAAGCTGGGTGACTGCCTCCAACGGGGCCCGCTGGATTTCTCGGCCGGCCCACCGCAAGATCACCGCGGAAAGCTCCCAGGCTCTCAAGGGCTTGAACAGAAGCTCATCGATCCCCTGAGACGTCAGCTTCGCCACGCCCACTTCACTGGGCGAGACGAGACCGATCCGCGGCACGCCCGCGTACCGCCTGTCCAGATCAGGCAAGAGCTCTAACGTCTGGCCCGGCTCATCGATCAAGATCAGCTCGACGGGGGACTTGACCAGATTCTCAAGCGTAGATCCGACGCGGGCCTCCGAATGCAAACGATGACCCGCGCTGATGAGATGATGCTCGACTTGGCGACTGAGCATCGGCTCATTGGTCAAAAGAAGAATGTTGGCCTGAGGCGGCACCGCCTCTTCCAAGCTGTGAGTGGTGATGAATGAGGGGGACGCTTCCTCGGCTAGGACCGCCGAAAGGGCTTCTAAGATCTGCTCTTGTTGAAGTGGCTTCACAAGGTAGGCGCGACAACCTAACTCCCGGGAGCGGGCGCAGTCGCCGCGACTGGCCACGGGCACGAGCAGGAGCAGTGGGATCGCGGAGTTGGTGGTCTCGAGCAGAACCGCGGCCGCTTCTCCCTGATCGCCGCCGGGCAATTCGCTATCGAGGATAATGGCATCGGGAAGCTCGCCGCTATTGAGGAAGGTGAGCGCCTCAGCTAGGCTCGAGCTGCTCTGGTAGTAGCCGCCGACGTGACTTAGCGACTTTTCGAGCAGACGGCGATTGGCCAGACTTTGGTCCACGATAAGTACACGTTTGCCGGCCATACTTGTTCGCGGAGCCGCGGGGGTGGCTCCCGATTGGTGCGTAAAAGTCAGCTCGAAAGAGAATCGGCTTCCGTCTGGGAAGACAGGAGAATAGCTCAGTTTTGCGCCCATCGATTCCAACCAACGTTCGGTGATGGCCAAGCTGGGAGCAGTCTCGCCTGTCGGTTGGAATCCATGCAGAAGAAAATCTTCTCGAAGTTGCTCGGGCAACCCGCGTCCGCTGTCGCTCACTTCGAAGGAGAGAACTGCCTGGCTATCAATCGGCACGTGAACGGGTCGCACGCGAAGGGTCACCCCTCCTGACGAGGTGTAGCGCAAGGCGTTGTCTAGCAAATTCACCAGGACAGAACGCAAGCGTCTGGCGTCTCCCAGCAGCAGCGACGGAGTGTCGGGATCCATCTCGACGGCGAAGCTGATTCCGTGGGCCCGAGCCCGGCTTTGAAACTGACGTTTAACCCAATCCAAACTTCGCTTGAGGTCGAAGCGGAAAGACTGCGCGGGCTCCTCGGCGGAGCCGTGAACGAGGTCGCCGAGCTGCTCGAGGGCAAGGACAACCTCACCGGTGGACTGCTCCACGGCTTGGAGAGCTGATCTCTGCGCGGCGTCGAGACCGGTCCGGCGAAGCACCGACAGATGTCCTTGAAGATAATCGAGTGACTCACGCACCCGGCGATCGGTTCGGCTCACCGCCCGCTCCACATATTGGCTATCCACCTTGACTCACAGTTCACCTCAGCAAAGTTCTGTCGTCCCTGGACGACTCGCTGTGACTTCGGGACCAGAAGAGACTGACCTTCGGTAGAATCCATTCTCGAGGATGCCACTCCAACTCCGTCTGCTCGATCTGGATCGGGCGCTCAAAGACGGCGTCATGCTGACCCTGGCGTTGCGGGTGCTGTCCCCGCACCCTCCGCTGAGGTTGGTGGGCAACCTCTCATTCGTCCCGAGATTTTGATGCAGGCACTGGAGACCTCAGGTCTTAAGTATCCAGGACCTCTCTCACTCTATGTGCTAATTCTTGGATTGAGAAAGGCTTTTGTAGCAGATGGAATTCGGACGGATTCACGCCGCGGCCGGCGAGAATGTCAAAAGTGTAGCCGGACATGAAAAGGCACCTCAGACCGGGTTTCAGGGCTGTCATCTGGAGATACATTTCGTGCCCGTTCATATGAGGCATAACAACGTCAGTCAGCAACAGATCGATCTCTTCGGAGTGATCACGGAAGAGTTCTAGTGCCTGCTTTGGCGAGTCCGCCGATAGCACCTGATAGCCGAGTTTCTTGAGAAGCCGTTCCGCCAAGG
>JBBKWP010000168.1:0-2885 GCA_037968995.1 Candidatus Xenobia bacterium | reverse complement strand
GGCTGACGTCGTGACTCACTCCCACGACCTGGACAGATATTTTTACCAACTCGAGTCAAGTTTTCTGCGCATGACAAGACTCGACCCCGCGCGTCAATAGAACAAGGCCCATTCCCTTTTCGCCTAGAATCTTGTCCTATGCCGCAGACAGACATTTCCACACCACCCGTCGTTCACGTCCAAGATTTCCAAGCCTTTCAGTGCACTCTCTGCGGAAAGTGCTGCTCTCGTAACTGGAGCCTTCGCGTGGAAACGCCGAAGATTCCGATCATTTCGGACTCCAAAATTTTCAAACGGGTGGAGAAGGAAGGCTACGTTCCTATTGAGATCCGGGAGGACGGGCGCGCGGAATTCGCGCGACGGCCAGACCACGAATGTGTCTTTCTGGAAACCATCGATATCGGTCAGATCTGCGGGTTACGGGCGGAGATTGGAAACACGGCCACCCCGCTGAGTTGCCAAATGTATCCCTACCACACCGTGGACACCCCCGACGGGGTCTTCGTTCACACCGCGTTCACTTGCCCGCCCATCGTGGAAGGGCAGGGCCTTGATGTGAAAGACACCTTTGAAGGACTGACTGAAATCCTTTCCCATGCGGATCTCAAACCCACCCCGAAGGAAGAAACCTTCACCGTCGCTCTCACTGAAGAACGTACCATCTCGTGGAGAAGCTATCTGCTGTTGGAGAAAAAGATTCTCGAACTTCATGATCCCCGCGATCCGGTGGATTCGAACCTCAAGACCGCACTCGCTATCCTCAGCAAGGTCATCAACTCTCCTAAAGACGGTGACATCGACTGGGAGACGCTTGCCTGGGGTCGCGAAGATCTCGATTTCGCTAGGGAGATGTTCGTCAAGTTTGTCAGTTTCTTGGCCTCTACGGTCGAAGAAGAACCGAATCCCGACCTTCGTGAAGCCTACGCCTTGGCAATCGAAGAAGGTCGTCCCGCCTATTCAGCCACCTTCAAACTCAATCTAAAGGCCCGCGTTTCCATCGCAAGTATGGACCCGTGGGTCCTCGAGATTTTTGATCGCTACTTTCGAAACGCTGTGTTGGGCAAAGCGATTCTTAAGCCCACTGTCGTCTCTAAAATGTTGGCGATAACCATGGCGATCGAGTTAGCGAGCCTTTTCGCCGGTGGACTGAGTGAGCGACGCGGAGAGAAGGCTTTGAGTCTTGAATCCATGACCGAAGCCTTTGAGATTGTCGAATATGACTTCATCACTCACCGAGACGGCTCGGTCCCCATGTTCCTTGGTCTGGAAAGCACACTCCTTGAAGTCGTCGGGTTACCGCCCTTAGAGGACGTCGAGGAACCAGTAGAAACTTCCTAACTCTTAGCCTGTTGATTTTCTTACAGGACCAAGTCCTATTATGTTATTTACGACCACAAGGAGTCACCGTGGAGAAACCAACGATGAGAAGCGATCTCAAAGAAACCCTGAGTCCGGAACAATATCGCGTTACCTGCGAATGCGGCACCGAACCACCGTTTCGTAATGAGTATTGGGATAACAAGCGTGAGGGTGTCTACCTGGATATCATTTCCGGCCGTCCCCTGTTTTCCAGTCTCCACAAATTCGACTCAGGCTCTGGATGGCCCAGTTTCTACAAGGCTCTCGACCCGAATGAGGTGGTTGAGATCATCGATGAAAGTCACGGCATGGTCCGCACGGAAGTTCGTTCCAAATCGGGGCAGGCCCATCTTGGCCATCTCTTCCCAGACGGACCGCCACCCACAGGTCAGCGGTACTGCGTGAACTCGGCGGCCCTGCGGTTTGTTCCCGTGGAGGAACTGGAGTCGTCCGGACTGTCGCACCTGCGCGTGGATTTCGAATCGCCAGGCCAGGGCTAGGGCTCTTAAGATTTGGTCGGAGAAGTCGGTGGAGCGTTCCGCTCCTGAACGAGATATCCATCCAGTATTCGCCGCCAGGTCTCAACATCGTCAAGGCCGGATTCTTCGCGACAATCGACCCACCGCGCGAAAAATCGCTGGGCCGATTGACGGCTTTCCAAGGCGAGTTTTTCGGGCTGTCGACGCTGCAATTCGAGAAAAGTTCCGGCGACTTCGTCGAGGAGCAACTGAAGGTCGTCGTCCGAGCTTTCGATGAGAGGCTCTATGAGAGTGAAGAGAGGCGTCGATCGAAAAGAATAGAGCTCGTCGGCACGCCCCATGTCTGTACCCCACTGTTGTAAAAACAGCACCATTCTGCGTTGGACACTCCGCCTCGTCTGCATGGGACAGCCCGGGTGTTCCGCCACTTTAGCGAGAGCCGCCAGACCTAACGTCTGAAGTTCCAGGGAGAATGTGGAAGTGAGTCTCATATCAGGCTCATCTTCCCTGAGTGCTAAACTCAAGGTTCGCTGCATCGAATCCGGCTTGGAGCGGAAGAGCCTTTGAATCAACTCGGAGACGAAAGTCTTCGTGGGAACGTAGGGAGATTCGAAGTCTTCGAAGACTCTCCGTATCAATCCGAATACCCACCAAAGCTCTTCCACGGACCCTTCCTTGAGGGTTCGACTCCACTCGTCCATGACCAGTTCGGGAGCCAGGCTGGACCGTAGAGTCGAAGCCGTCGCCCCGAGAAGCAGCTCTCGCTCCTCCTCCTGTCCGGGGTCGAACCGTAAATATATGACGCGCCCCGCCTCCACGATCCGGTTGCGCAATGGGGTTGTGACCCCAGGAAAACTGGCGGCGCGTCCGATAAAGTCCCAAAAATAAGGATTCTGAATCGACCGATTGAGTAGATCCAGCAACCGCTCCACTTGATTCTCGAGAAGCCTGGGAGGCGCTAGTTCCAGACATTGAGCAAACCAGCCGAGGCGCTGAAAATTCAAAACCGGCTGATTCCACTCCCCAGCCCAAAGTTCTTCTCCCTCC
>JBBKWP010000167.1:0-5940 GCA_037968995.1 Candidatus Xenobia bacterium | reverse complement strand
GGCCAAGGTGCCAAAAAATGGGGCAACAAGGCCAATACCATGAGGATCACCACGCCTAGAGCCAACGCACGTCTGCAAATGGCATTTAGGCTCGCTCTGAGCGTAAACTCGATCTCTATCTGGGACGAGTTGGTTTAGCAGCCGGAGACGGAGAAGCTGCCGGCTCTCCACTCAAAGCATTTCACCACGCCGTGCAAGAAATGGATGGTCAGTGAACTCTTGTCGGTAAACTTGTAGGTCCAGTAGGCGTTGTCGGTGAGAATACCTCCTCCATAGTAGAGGTCACAGGAGTTGGGCCTTCCAAGCAAGCGCTCCACATCGGCACCGGAGTCGCCTCGGGCTAGAATCGGGACGCCCACCCGCTCCAAGCCGTCACCTGTGACCGCGCCACACACGCCCTTACGGTTGAAAGAGGCGTGGAACGCAGAGTATCTATACCAGATGGCCCCGAAATGATAGTCGGTTTCATTCCGATACCCGGGACCCCAATAGTCCTTGATTCTGTCTACCACTTCCGGCCCAGGATAAAGAGCCTCGGTCTCGGATTGAGTAGTCCCCAGCCGAATGCCCCGAACAGAGAGGCCCGGCTCCTCTCGTTCACCTTCGAATTCGCCGCTTGGCATGGGGTTCTTAGGTCTGGGCTCGATCGTGGGTGAAGACGCCCGTTCGGGACGCTCATCGGTGACCACTTTGGTCCTGATTTCTTCACGTCCCACTAGGACCTGGTTCTTGCTCATCCAGGACGGCTCGATTGGGTAGGAGAACTGGGTCGTGGACGCCCGTTGATCGGTTGGAGGCACAGGAGTCGGGCTAGGACTGGTCACCTCTGATAGAGGTTGTCGCAGCATGGCGATTAGGGCAATGAGGCTCACAATAATCGCAAGATGAATCGATACCCTTCCCATGCTCTCATAGTAATGCTCTTTGCCTTTGAGTACAATTGAAACCAAAAGTTGGAGATGACGAAAAGTCTATCCCTTGGAGCGCTCGGTCAAGGATGGCGAACCTTCAGATGGCAGGGACCCCGCGAACTGAAGTAACGCATCGGCTACGGCTTTCGGATTACTAAGAAGTGCGACGTGCCCTCCGGGAGCGGACGCCACATCGAGTCCCAAACGCTCCTGAGCGATGCGAGCCATGAAAGGCGGTGGAAAAAAACGGTCGTTTTCGAACGCGACCACTGATGTGGGAACTTCAGGCCAAGCCACAAGAGGCAAGGGAGCAGTGGGGATATAGGATCGCGCCTCTCCTTGATATTTCTCTTCTCTTGTCAAATCCGGTGCAACATCGTGGTAAAAGACGTAGTCGTCATCTTCTATTCGGGACTCCAGAAGAGACTTCTCTTGGAACCAAAGTTTCTGAAAACGACGGTGGTCTGTGTGGCCCCACCACTCCATGAATTTTTCTCCAGGCTTCGGAATCATTCCAGCGAGAAGAATAAGGCCTTTAGCATCGAGCGGCTCACAAACTAGCGGCGCTGTAAACCCACCAGCAGAATGGCCCACTACTATCCAAGATTCACCTCTCCGTACTCTTTCATCTGCGAGCACCGAACGAACATAGTCCGCCCAGGGCGCCTCAGGGTCATCGCTCGGAAGATCCACGGCCACACTTTCCACCCCACCTCGCTGCAGCAGTTCACTCTGAACCCTTCGCCATCCCGCGGCCGTTCCGCCTCCACCGTGTATCAGTAAGAACTTAGTCATGTCGATTATGATAAGATTTGAGTAGCGAATCGACAACCATCCGGCCGCAAAACCTGCAAGGCCTTGGAAGCACGTCTCGCTCGTTTAGATTCAACGACATAACCTTAGCATGTTGCTGAACATGCTAGAGGTCTTTTGAGCGTCTCGGTTTGAGGTGACTATTTATCCAATCCAGCCTTGATGCTTGGGTTACGACAGAATTCTTTGGTGGAAAAATCTGGCGACAATGAGACCAGCGCCAGACGGTGCGTTATACTTGTCTCCAGAAGTCATACAGGAGAGTGAAAGTATGCCTCACGTCGTCGGTACAAAAGGTCAGATCGTGATCGCTAAGGAGATCAGGGACAAACTCGGCATCCACGCCGGCTGGCGAACCATTCAGAGCGTGGTGGACGACCATGTCGAAATTCGCTTTATGCCTCCCGAGCACGACCGACCGTTGGCTGGGATCTTGAGAGAAAAGTGCCAGACTTCCTACAGCGGAAAAGAGGAGTCGGCATGGCCCGATGCCGCCCGCCGAGAGTGGCTCGATGGGTGAAGGATTCGCAGATACATCGCTTCTGGTCCGTTACCTGACGGACGACCCGCCCGAAATGGAGCCTGCCGAAAGCGGAACCCGAAGAACCGAGCAATTACCAGTGGTACCCGATTTGCAAGATTTGATAGCGTCGAGTGCGAACTGGGGTCTTTGTGACTTCCAACCTGCTAAGCGAGCGACCGAGAGGTTTTCTTCGATTCCTGGCCCGGCTACCGATGTTGTTCTATCGCTGGAACCTCGGCCGCCTGCTGGGTCATCGATTCCTACAGCTTTCTCACCTGGGTCGTAAGAGCGGCAAAGTTCGCAGAGTTGTTCTCGAAGTTTTGCGTCACGAACAAGGAGTCTATCTGGTGGCTTCTGGGTGGGGCGAGAAGGCGGACTGGTACCAAAACTTACTAGCTTCACCTAAGGCAACCATCCAAGTCGCTGATCGTGAAATCGAGGTTCAGGCACAGTTTCTCTCCCCGGACGAATCCGAACGCGAGATCGACCTGTATGCCCGTCGTCATCCCATCGCCTCACGACTGCTCTTGAGGCTCTTGCGAACCGAACCCTCGCAACAATGGGAGGATCTGGCGCGCCGGTTTCGACTTGTCAGGCTGTTGCCGGAGGTGGATCCGTGCTTCGTTTGAGAGTCTTTTTCCTCGTCGTTTTCGTCTACCTTTTATCGGGGAGCCTGGCGGCTGAAGAATCCTCTAGCTTGCTCATTAAAAACGGACTGATTGTCACAATGGACCGGCAACACCGGGTCCTTGATCCCGGTTGGGTTTCGGTGAAGGGCGGTGAGATCGTTGCCCTAGGTGAGGGCGACGGATGGAAACCTTTGGCACGGCCCGACACGATCATCATCGATGCGGAGGGGAAAGCCGTTCTGCCCGGGTTGGTGAACACCCACACTCATGTGGCGATGGTGCTCTTTCGAGGTTTCGCCGACGACCTGAAATTGAGCGAATGGCTTCAGGAGCACATTTTCCCAGCTGAAGCTAGATTTGTGGACGCCGACTTCGTTCGAGCCGGCGCTCGACTGGCGTTGGCCGAAATGATCCGGGGCGGGACAACGACCTTCGCCGACATGTATTTTTTTGAAGACGAAGTTGCCGAGGCTAGTAGGGATGCGGGAGTGAGAGCTCTGTTGGCGCCGGCTCTGATGGATTTTCCGACCCCAGAGAACGCAACTTGGGAAGAGAGCGTAACGGCGTTCAGATCTTTTGCCGAACGCTGGAAAGACGACCCGTTGGTCACTCCGTGCCTGGGCCCTCACGCGGTTTACACGGTGAGTCCCGAACACTTGAAAGAGGCGGGAGACATCGCTCGCGAACTCGACCTCCCCCTTCATATCCACCTCTCGGAAACTCGCCACGAGGTGGAAGAGTGTACGAAGAAGTACGGAAAAACGCCGGTCGCTCATCTGTCTGAACTTGGCCTACTCAACACCGACCTGATCGCCGCCCATTGCGTTCATTTGAATGATGCCGATCGCAAGATGCTGGTGGAAAAGAGAGCGGGGATCGCTCATTGTCCCGAATCCAACATGAAACTCGCTTCAGGGGCTGCTTCTATTCCTCGGCTCATCGAGGAAGGCGCGTTGGTCGGCTTGGGCACCGATGGAGCGGCCTCCAACAACGACCTTGATATGTGGGGAGAAATGGATTCAGCCGCCAAGATGCACAAACTTGTGACGAACGACCCGACCGCCATGCCCGCGGAAACGGTGTTTCGAATGGCCACCCTGGGGGGCGCTGAGGCGCTTCATATGGAGAATCGGATCGGTTCTCTGGAGAAGGGTAAGCGAGCCGATATCATTATGGTGGACCTTGATGCGCTTCATCTGACGCCTCGCTACAACATCTATTCTCACCTGGTCTACGCCGCCAAACCCTCGGACGTGACCGACGTGTTCGTGGAGGGAAGACAACTGATGAAGTCCCGGAAATTGCTGACTCTTGATGAAGTCTCTATACGTGCCGAGGCCCAAGATTATCGGAAGAAAATCGAAGCGGGAAGAGACGACACTCCCGAAGCGCCGACGCTATGATGAGACCTGTGTGGTATGGAGTGATTTAGAAAAGACGGTTTAACTTGAAAGATGATTTGGCGTGTAACGTTGGTTCGCGTGAGGCTGGCGGTGCCAGAGGCTGGGGTGGTTGTGCACCAAGGTTGATCGTTGGGGAAACTCTCCAGATCCATTGATTCAGCGGCGGAACATTCGTTCTGCTCAAGAGTGGGGGATCGGTCAGTCCCCCGTAGAAAGGAGTTCTTCAAAAGACTGCCGGAGACCTTATACTGAGAACATGCTAACAACCGACGCATCTAGCGATCCCATGAAGCCCACCGTCTATCTCGTCGGCGCGGAGCAAGACGTCATTTCCGGTTTGGTGAGTTGGCTCGAAGAGGTGGTCACGCTTCATCGCTTCGGAACCGCCGGGATTCTCCTTGAATCCTCCGTCGACTTAGACCTTCACGCATTTCCCCGTCTGATCATCGTGGGACCGGAACGCGACGCGGCAGCGGTATCCGCTTGGGCTATGAGGTATCGTGGCAAAGCGGTCAGGTTCTTCTTGCTGCGTCAGGAAGAGAACTATCAGTTTTCGCGGACCAGAGACGATCTCGGGAAACTCATCGCCAACCCGGCGTCGAGTCAGGAGGCGCTCCTCGACTTGGCCGGAGAGATTCAGCGCAAGCTCTTGCCGGAAGTCGCTCCCGATTGTCCTGGCTACGAGATCGATTTCGCTCTTCATCAGGACGGCCCAGTGGGTGGAAATTTCTACTGGTGTGAACGTAACGGAGACTCGGCCATTTTTTGTATTGGGGATGTCTCCGGGAAAGGCATCTCGGCCGCCATTCTCGCTGCTTTCGTTCAAGAGTTGTTGGAGTCTTTGGACCAACTGACCGTCAAGAGTGTGGCGCGGATCAATCGACTTCTCTGTTTCAAGACGCCTGATGAAGTCTCAGTAGCGTGTACTTTTGTCGAACTCGACCTTGATACGGGACGTTTTCTTTTCTGCGGCGCGGGAACCCCACCCCTGGTCGCTCTCGGTCCCGACCGACGCACCTGGACGGAAAGTCAACCCAGTCTAGGGTGGCTTTGCGACTTTCCTTTTCAAGTCTACAAAGGCTATTTAGCGCCCGGGGAAACCCTGATGCTGTTCTCGGACGGTCTTACCGCTGAGAAGGTTTTGGACCTTGTTCCTCCGGAGGAATCATTGAAAAACTGGTGCGATGAACTCCTCACGGCTATTGATGCCGAGCACCAAGACGACCAAGTTCTGCTGGCCATCCGCCGAGGGGAAAGACAGGCCAATTCCTTCAGTTGGAGACACGCTTTGGATTCCGTCATCGGGCGCCTGGACCGTCTGCGTCCGAGTGAGTTGTTCTCTTTCGATAAGGAAGAGGAATTACCGTGGTCGGCCCCGCTAGGTGGGTTCGTTGAAGTGCCACAGGACCGAGAACTCATATTCGGGACCGTCAACCCAGATGTTTTTATTAGAACCTTGGTCTCTCGTGGCTTGTTGCCGCAGAACCAAAAGTTTTCCGTGCAGACCAATCGTGGCCAGAAGAAACTTTCCCGTTCGGTGTCCGTGATTCAAGACGACACCGGAGAGAACGTCATGAGCTTAAGGGGCCATCTTGGAGTTTGGACCTTCGAGAATCCGGTCAGTGAGGAACGAGAGTGTGTTCAAGCCTACCTCTTGCATC
>JBBKWP010000166.1:0-7359 GCA_037968995.1 Candidatus Xenobia bacterium | reverse complement strand
CCCTTAGAGTTCCACCTTACGAGCAGACGGTCAACTACGTTTACTTCATCGGTAAACTTCACTCAGAACTCCACCGGCGGGCCAAAGACCTTTAGAGCAGTTCTCGATGTCCGTCCGGTTTTAGTCCGCCTTCGTGGATTGTCGATGAAGGTAGAGCGAGAGGCTCACGTAGTAAACGGGGTAGAAGAGGGCGCTGGGCAACCACCATTCCGGCAGCCGTTCGGGACACGCCACCAAAGCCAATGTTTGCAAAGCCCAGACCATTCCTAAAGACAACGTCGCGAGGCGGTACGGTTTGGTCTTGCTGGGATAGATGAAGCGAATTGGCGCGAAGATCAAGACGGACAGGAACAAGAGAAGGGAGCAGTTGAACCAAACGGGCCATCCCAGGCAGAACAGATAAAGCGCGACCAGATTCCAGTAAGAGGGAAAGCCTAGAAAATAGTCGTCCTCTGTTTTAGCGTTGACATTCGCGAAGCCAAAGGCACTGGCCAAGACCGGGGGCGCCCAAATCCAAGGAGAATCAGGGATCAACCCGAGGGTCACCAAAGTGAAGATCGGGACTATCACATAGGTGAAGTAGTCCACCACGTCGTCGAGACGCCGTCCGTCGATCTGTGGAAGCCTCTCCCAAATCACCATTTTTCTAGCGAGAGCGCCGTCAGTACCGTCAATGAATATGGTCAAGAACATCAGCTGAAAAGCTAAAAGAGCATTCTGATTGAGGGCCGCCTGTAGAGCGAAGACTCCAACCACCGCCCCGCTGGCGGTGTAGAGATGGAGCGCCCAACAGGCCCATAGGGGCACCTTGGACTCATTGGAAGTTTTGAAATTCTCATTCATAGTCATGGCCTGTCTCTTTCTTTCGCGGTCATGCCGTTTGCCTCTTACTTAAGCGAACGAGCACCCGTTCCACTTCGTCGGAGCGTAGGCCCATGCGTCTTCCGATCTTGTCGTGCTCGTCGCTGGAAAGGCACTGCCCCGACGCTGCGTACTGTTCGATGATGAAGCAGCGAGCCGCGTGCTCCATGCCTTCGGCCTCTGTGGTAGCGAGCGCTAAACCGTTTCGAAGGTTCTTCAACAGTTCCACTTCCGCAGGAGCTAGTTGATGGTCGACAAGACACAATGCCCAACTGAGCATGTAGATAGTTGGCCGAACATCCTGTCTCACTTCTGAAAGTTCCACGGAACTAGGGAAGCCTTCCCCCTCGGCGGCGGCTTTTCCGCCCTTGGAGCTATGCTGGTGAATAAACTCATCTTCTAAGGGCGCAAGCCCGTCGGTCGTGGCCAACGCCAAGAAGATGCGGGCCAGAATATTCTGCTCGTAAGTTGTCTCAACAGGTGCAGACCGATACTGGAGATCGAAGTCCGAAGCGAACTCGTCGCCTACCTCCCTAGCCACCCAATGGCCCCGGTCCTGGGTAAACTCATGCCTCACAGACTCGAAGGCTTCAAGTGAGGCGGTACGGACCTCTTTTGGAGTGTAGACCCCATCGTCCCCTCGATAGAGCATTCTGCCGGCCGTGCCCTCCACGACGCTTCTCACGAAACCTGCCGGAACCATGGCGCAGACCGTATCATAGACTCGCCGACGAGCTTCGTACCAAAAACTGCGGGCCGCGCTGTCGATCAGCGCGTCGCCAAAGTCGTCGCTGTGACGGAGAGAACCGGTGGCCATCACCCGGCGTTGGGTGATAGGACAGACAAAAGCGCACTGGAGTTCGTGCCGCTCGGTATCGATGGTCTGATCACTAAGGAGAGCTTTTATATCGTCGTAGACGAGGTGCTTGTTCACGTCCAGGGCTTCTTCTCGTAGGGCTTCTCTCCCTACAGTTTTGTCAGCGCGTCGAGTAAAGCCTTGAGACTCAATGGCGCTGACCCCTCTGCCTTATTGTTCACGGTCAAATAGACCGTACGATCCGCCTGGAGGGCTCGAGCCATGATCTTGGCCAACTGATGACGCCGACTGGGGTCGGGCCCAGCCAAGGTATCAAAAGGCTGGAAAGCACTCTTCGCTTCTTGATAGGAAAGACTCGGCCGAAGGTTCCATCGCAAAACGATAGGTGTCCCTAGGTTAGGAGGGACCGCGAGAAACTGCTGCTCGACGGTTGGAAGCCGAGGATGGACGCTCCCACATAGGCTCACAGAAGTTCCGCGAATGGCGTGTGCCAGGGATGGACCCAACAGTTGAGCATCCCTTACTTCTAAGGCATATTCAAGTTCGGAGGGGAGTCCTTGGGACAGTGTGGCGATGTGGTCCAGAAGCCGCGCCGAGGAGCCTGCTTCTATGCTCGAAGCGGGCGGGAACTGGAGCAGAATCACGCCGAGCTTTGACTTCATGCCGGCGGTGACGGGACCGAGAAACTGCTGTGTGAGTCTTTCCCAATCGATAGCTGAGCCGGTACTCGGAGCGATCAGTTCCCTTGGGGCTTTCACGACGAATCGAAAATCGTCATCCACTTGGGCAGCGAGGCGCGAATACTCCGCTTCGGGAAGTGGGCGGTAGTAGCTTTTGTCCAAACTGACACATCTCAACAACGGAAATTGCGCATAGGCCTTCAAGCCGTCTCGCGCTAGTTGCTTTTCCGAATAGTCCTGACGATAGACGATACCTTTCCAGCCTGGAAAGCTCCAAGAGGACGTCCCTAAATACAGCTTCGGATAGATCGTTCGAGGATCTCCGTAGAGGACGTGCTGCGGAGCGTCCCAGCCATCAGGTGGGCGGCAGCGCTCGACGCCACTAAAAAGTTCGAGTTGTTGACTGCACTCACTGTGTGTCATCAAAGAGCTTTTCGAGAGTTTCGTAAAAGGCCCTCGCCAAAACGCTGCGAACGCTCATTGCGATGGACGCTCTAGAACGTCACCTAGATGAACTCGCCGACCTCGGAACCGTGGAGAGTGCCGGTTCCTTCACGCTCGACGCTTCCCACGCCTGGGAGCGTTTGGAGAACGCGCTCGTCGATGGGCAAGACGCTCTCCGGTTTTGTCTACGCTGGTTGCATCGCTTTGGGGCCAAGGACATAGACATCTTGCAAACCAAAAAAGCGAACGCTCTGACCCTCAAAGGCGCTCTGTACCCTGAGCAAAGGTCGCTCCATTCGACTCGCGATGGGGATTTCGATCTTTCTGGCTGGGACATCGACCTAACTCGAGCCATCGTCAGCTTCCGGCAACTGGAGTTTTCGACGCTGACCCTTGAGTGTTGCGACGGAACAACCCGAAGGACCATCAGTCTCTTCGAAGATAGCGCTTGGGAGCGTGAACCGTCTCGGGAAGAGTTGAGCTTCACACTAACGGCTATCCACTCAATGTCCTTGAAGCAACTGCTCCAGGATTGGCGAAAATCCGTGGAGATCTCTTTCCGGCACTCCCCTATTCCGATTCGATGGAACAGTCAGCGTCTTTCGAAGCCTTACGTTTTCTCATCGGACTGCGCCGTGTGGCGGCATCTGTTAGCGAAAACGCGCGACCGCTCTGTGGTCACCGTTCAGCCTCCCATCAGTGCCGTGCAAAGTTTTCACGCGACACGCCACGAGACGATCAGCGTCGTGCTCGGGCTTTCGCCAGGCACTTTGTTACTGAAAGGAAGTCGGCCCACGGCCGCGTTTCATCTGCTGCATCAAGGGGAATTGCTGCCCCTCGAAACGTCTCGAAATCTGGGAGGCTTTGAGGGCTTTCTTCGCGTCGACGACCACCCATTGACGCTCGCGGGCCGACGCCCCGTTCTCAACCAAGCCCTTAAGGAGATTCTAGCCGGTCTCAAAGAGGAAGCTCTCGACATGGTCGTCCAACTCTACCGCTCAGAGCAGCCCCCTCCTACTGATCTTTTGGAAAAAAATTTAGCCGGGATCGAGACTGTTTTGCTGTATCTCTTGGAAAAACAACGCTTCGTCGAGGGATTTCAGCTCTGTCAGTGGGTGCAGACGGCCCTTGAGATGTCAAAAATTTACCAAGACTTCCGCACCGGATATACGCTCGAAAAAATCTTGGCGATGATGGCCGAACCCGCAGGCCAACCGCAAACCGCGCTCCGTTTCCATCGCGAAGCAGAAAAGCGGGTCACCAAGGGCTTGCGCGACAATCCCGGCCTAAACGTGGAAGCCCTCTTGATCGCCGCGTCTCTGGAAATTCGAGCCAGGAACGGGCAAGCAGAACGTTTGACGTCGGACACTCAAAATCGCCTTCTTAATCAGGCTATCTACTGCGCAAGACAGAACCGAAATGCCGAGAGCATCAGTCTCTACCGCGTTCTAGGCCAATCCTTCCCAGTCGGCGACCATCGTCGATGGCGGCATCTCATCGATGCCGGCCGATTGGCTCTGGCCACTGGCCCTGCGGGGGGACCGTCCTCCAAACAACTCTTCAGAGAGGTCCAAGAGGCTGTGAAATCCGGACATTTGAAACCCACTCGGGAAATGAAAGAAAGCTTGAGGGAGTGGGAAAACGCCCTTTCAAGCGGGAATCCCTGAGTTATGAATTCAAAAGCCGGATCGTCTAAGGCTCTTCCCGACCTCCCTAAGGGAGCCACCATCACCGAGTGGCAGAACTACATACAAAAAACAGTTTTGGCCCGAGGCTGGGATCGCGCCAGCGATTTAGAAGTTTTCCTTTTGTTCTCCGAGGAAGTCGGAGAGTTCGCCAAAGCCTTCCGGCGTCATCGCAAACTGTTTTCCGAACGAGTGAAAGAAGATCGAGCCGCTGATATGAGCTCCATCGACGACAGTCAGGCGAAAGCCGAAATGTCCGAAGAGCTTGCCGATATTCTCAGCTATCTTCTCGACCTGTCCGGCCGACTGGACATCGACTTAGAAGCAGCCTTTATCCAGAAAGAAAAGCAGAACCGCCTTCGTGAATGGGACTAGAGGTCTGATTTCCAGTTAAAGCTGCGCCTCTCCCGATGACTGGAGGCCTCTGGCTATTGAAAATTGACCACGGTGGGACGACTAGAGGGTCTGTCTGGGATAGTGACGACCCAGAAACCGCCTTCGCGGCGCGCCTGGAACTCTTGCTCGTCCACCACAGCCCGTAGACTTTTTGCCGAGGAAGCAACCCGCAAGGTGATCTCTCTAGACGAGTTCCACTTCGTGGCCAAGGCGCCGCTTCGCGGACCCACCGTCACTTGACCGTAACGTCCCTTCCAACGACCCTGGCGAATCTCAGTGGTGGCGAAGGCGCCCCCGCGATAAGCCTCCGACCAGCCATCATCTTCCACCAGAACCGTCCGCCCCTCGCCCTCGCCGGGAAAGACTATCACTTCGAGGGTCTTGGGATCCCATTCTGAAGTCTGTTCCGAACCGATCACAACGAGAGCCGACGCCTTCGCGAAAAGCGGAGTGCGCATTAAGCCGTTCCGCTTGGCAGCCACCGTGAGGGATTCTCCACCCTTAGGACTCACTCGCTCGCCGCTCTCGAAATCGTACCAACCAAAGTTTGTTGGCAGAACCACTTCCACCGCGTCGACTTGGGGCTCCAAAATGAGACGGGCGAAGAGGTCGGGCCCTATCCACTTGTGGGCTCCAGAGGCGTCGAGTGCTTCTTGGCCTTGTTGGACCGCGATGGGGGGGGCCACGAGTGGCGTTCCCTCAGACCAGGTTTGGTGTGCCGCTGAGTACAGATACGGAATGAGTCGGTAGCGCTGTCGAAGGTTCGCGAGATTCGAGGCAGCGTCTCCCACCAAGTTCGGAGACGTCTGGTGTTTGTTTCCTATGTTCATGGTGTGTGGTCGGACGGGAACATCCGTCAAGCAACCAGCGGCGAACCAACGCGTGTAAAGTTCGTCGTAACCGCCCGGGGAAGCTTGATACGCCGTACGGTGGAAGCCCCCGATGTCTGAGCCGAAATAGTCCAGCCCAGAGAGCACGAGATGGCTCTGAGCGCGATAGTGGCTGCGCAGACTTTCCCAATTTGCTCCTATGTCTCCGCTCCAAAGAGCCGTACCGAAGCGCTGAATGCCGGCAGTTCCAGTCCGACCCAAGATAAAGGGGCGCTGGCCGGCTTCATGACCATCGTCACCGTAACCCCGGAAAATGCTCTCCGCCCATCGAAAAGCGAACAGATTATTGACGTCTATCTGCTCTTTATCGCCGAAGTAAAGTGGTGTCTCATAAGTCGTAGCTTTTTTATCCGAAGAAGACGTCTTATGACGAAACATCTCTGGCTCACCTAAGTCGGTCCAGTGGCCCATTAGTCCCATTTTTCGAAGCGGCTCTCTTTTGCTATGGTGCCAATAGGCCGCCGCCTCGGGATTCGTATAGTCGAGCATGGAGCCAACGCCCCACCAAACACTCTCATCGATCCACTGCGGCTTTTCAGGGTGGGATTTGGAACGTACCAAATACTCTCTGGAAGCGAGGTCGGAATATTCTGAAAGCCCGCCGCTGATGTAGGCTTCCTCAATCGCGATCAAGCCTAAACCGCGACTCGCGAGTTCGGCGATTTTCTGAGCAGGTTCAGGAAAGGCCGTGGTGTCGAAGGTCAAGGCTCCCATTCTCGAGTCCGGAGAGCCTTCCGTGATGCCCCCGAACCACTGGAGATCCAGGACGAACCCGTCCACCGGAAAACTCGCCTCCTGCAAGCTCAATGCCTTCGCTTCTAGTTCATCCCAATTTTCAAAACCATACTCTGAAACCCACATGCCAAAAGCCTTCCGAGGTGGGACCGGCGAGTGACCGGTCCATTTTTGAACGGTTTTTCGCAACTCCGGAGTCTCTTTGCCCCAGGCTAAGGCTCCTTGGACTCCGCCCCGGGGAACGTCGACGTGCCAAGGGGTCGAACGGAAATCCCAGCGACTGTCGGTGGGATTGTCAAGAAACAGGACAGCGTCAGGACCAGAGTCGTCGATCAGGTGGAGGACAGGGAACAAAGCATTTCCGACCGCTCCACCGGCCAAGGGTACCATGGCGTTGCCGTAAACGCCTTTGGGGTCAGACTCAAGCGACGTCGCATCTTTCCCGGAATATCGAAGATGGCCTATAAGGTCACCATCGACCTCACCCAAGAGTTCAAAGGGCAAATGCTCACCTAGGCCAAAAAGATGGTCGACTTTGGGAGCCTGAAGTCGCAATGTCGCCGCGGAGGTTCCCGCCAAGGACCACTCAATCCGGTAGACGGAGGCCATTCCGGATTCACCCGACTGCTTCACCTCCAGCACCGTTCTACGAGTCACGGGGTCTTGATAGACAAAAACCTTATCGCCCCCATGGCTCAAGGTCATCGATTCTCCCAGTGCCAACTCCTCCAACCCGCCCGCGGGGCCCAAGGCTAATAGAACCCCCGGGGCCCACATTGGCGACTCCAAGACTTCCGGAACTGTTGCCCCATTAGGCACAAAACTGAAAAGAATCTCACGCTCGTCGAGTT
>JBBKWP010000165.1:0-4011 GCA_037968995.1 Candidatus Xenobia bacterium | reverse complement strand
GACCCCGAACCGCGCTAAACCCCGAACCCTGTGAGATAGTGCTCTCGCTTCTGTTCAGGGACAGCTATGCTCTTTGGCTTTTCGCGAGGTCGCTTCTTTTTACATCGCGTTAACATTTGGTTTTCTCCCACAATCGTGGGTTCATCGCGCTTTGTCATCCTAGGATCAAATCTACTAAGGACAACGCGAATCATGAATTTCCCATCTTTCGGAACCCCAAGCGCTCAGCCCAACTTCATGAGACAAGCTGGAGGCTTCATTCCCCAAAGCGCGGGACAGATGTTCGGCAGTGCCGGGTCTCTGCCACTAGGTCAAGATCCCGCACTCCTCGGTCAAGGACTGGGAGTCGACCCACAAATGGGAATGCTGAATGGCCTGATGCAGATGCTTATGCAGTCTATCGGGCAGATGGCACAGGGACTTCAGGGTTACGGCCAAGACGGCGCGCTCGCCAGCCTAGCGCAACCTCAGTTCGGCGGAGGCGGAGGCGGCATTGGCGGTGGCGGAGGCGGTTCTAGGGGTGGCGGTAACGGCGGTTTGAATCAGTTCCTTGGAGGCGGCGGAAGTCCACGCGGCGGTGGCGGCGGTTCCGTTGGTGGGGGAGGCGGAGGCACTGTAGCTTCTGTGGCATCGAATGCGACGGGTTCCACCACCCAGGGAGCCGGGGCGACTGCGGATCTTCCTGACGGGGTTAAGGGACTGACCTTCGAGAAAGCGGCCGAGTTGGTTAAGAAAGGTGGCGGAGAGATGAATCCTAACGGTCGTCCCACAGTTTTAGCCCTGCGAACCAAGACGAAGGCGACCTCAACCTACGACGATGTCTACGTTGTGCTCAAAAAAGACGGAACTATGGAGAACTTTAAGGGAAGCACTCAGCCTACCAGCAGCGGTAAGGATCGGGCCATCCTAAAACCCGGCGCGTACAACATCACTCCTCGTTGGAGAGACGGCAAGTACAACAACGATGCCTTCCTTGTGCAGACCAAGTCCGGCTCGAACAATGTTGGTGTAGGACGCGACAGCAACGGCGACGGCGTTTATTCTGATGGGGAAATGAACGCCAACACCTCAAGCGATCTGATCAGACTTCATCGCGGAAACTCCAATAGCACATCGTCCACCGGATGTCTGAATGTTCAGAACTATGACGGATTCTTGCAGTCCGTAGGTGGTAAAGATTCGAACTTCAACCTGGTGGTTGTGACCATATAAGTGTGGACCAGCCTGCGCTACGCGCCGATTTTTACATCCTATTAACATTCTAACGGGTAGGTCCAGCCCATCTCCACATCGGTCTGACATCCTGAGGTCAAATCACCTCAGAAGGACCTCATAACAATGCATCAACTCCCCTCACTTTCCCCCAGTTTCGGCTCCCCTTTTATGCAAGGACCGGGCTCCATGACCCAAGCACCCGACATGATGGGCCTCGGCATGGGCATGGGGATGCCGCCTCAGATGGGGATGATGAACGGCATCATGCAGATGATGATGCAGTCCATGATGCAAATGATGCAAGGCCTGATGGGTATGGGCCAGAACGGTGCGGCACTACAATCGCAACCTCAATTCGGCGCTCAAGGAATGGGCGGAAGTCCTTCCGGAAGCGGAGGACTTCAGCAGTTTCTAGGTGGCTCCAACGGTGGAAGCGGTGCAGCAGGTTCAGGAACGACTGGTTCCACGTCTGGTGCCGGAGCGACCGCGGAGCTTCCGGAAGGTGTTAAGGGGCTGACTTTCGAGAAGGCTGCTGAGTTGGTCAAGAAGGGTGGCGGAGAGCTTAACCCTGGTGGCCGACCCACGGTCCTCGCCATCAGGACAAAAACGGCGGCGACGTCAAGCTACGAAGACGTTTACGTCGTCCTCAAGAAGGACGGAACGATGGAAAATTTCAAAGGCAGCACCCAACCAACACGCAGCGGAAACGACCGCGCGATGCTCAAGCCTGGAGCCTACGAAATCAGCCCTCGCTGGCGTGATGGAAAGTTCAGCAACGACGCCTTCCTGGTCAAGAGCAAATCGGGCTCGATGAATGTTGGCGTAGGGCGCGACAGCAATGGTGACGGAGTGTATTCCGACGCCGAGATGAACGCGAACACATCCAGCAGTCAGATCCGCCTGCACCGCGGCAAGGCCAACTCGACCTCATCATCGGGCTGCTTGAACGTTCAAAATTACGACGGGTTCTTGAATTCCGTGGGCGGACGCGATTCCAACTTCAACATGGTGGTCGTCACCATCTAGGGCTCACGCTTCGCGGCCCTTTTGTAGTAAACAAGGGAACCTTCTCGAATGGGGGCGGTTTCTATACTTAATGAGAAGCGCTCCATTCAAAAAGGTCACAGGGATTCTTCTGTTCTCCCTCCTTTTGGTCGGATGCCTACGCTTGCCTTGCTACAGCTTGGTGCTCTCTGGGGAAGCCGACCATAGCTGCTGCGGAATGTCCCAACCCGAACCCGAGTCAGCCAGCAAAGCGGCGTGTTGCGATGGCTTCATCGTTCCCGGTCTTGGCCATCATTTCGCTTTCATACCTGCCTTTCTGGTGGAAAGCGTCTCCCTACCAGCTCTCACCGCCTCAATCGAGGAACTTCCCCGTGCCAAGCCGGAGGCGAGACCTCCTCCCTCACGAAGCGATCTGACCCGACCCTCGAGCCCCCGCGCTCCCCCTTCACTGTAAGCCAACTTAGTGCTCACATAGTTGCATTCATGCACGCTATGGAGGCTTATTTTATCTGTTTACATCTGAAAGGAAACACGAATCATGTCACGTTTTTTAACGCTCATTTTCTCTCTCGCGCTCTTCACTGGAGTAGCCTTCGCTTCTTCCGACTGCTGCGGTCAAGGCAACGCTTGCTGCGAGGCCCAAGCTGCCTGCTGTCAGACCGATGAAGTCGCAAGCAACAGTTCCGACTGTTGCACGGCCCAGCAGACTTGCTGCGACACCAAAGAGGCCTGTTGCGATTCGGCGTCTGCTCAGGCTGCCGCGAAGCCGACCCAAGTCGCCGTCGCACCTGCCCAAGTGGCCTTGAACGACGCGTGTTGTGCCGCTCAAGCAGCCTGCTGCGACGCCAAAGAGGCCTGCTGCGATTAAACCGCGGTAGAACCTGTTTTTGCGGGTCCGTCCTTTCGGGGGCGGACCTTTTTTTTCGTCGAGTCAAAAGTCGCCGACGCAGAATCTTCCTTCCAGGAACTCGTCGCTACCCGGCTAATTTCTTGCCCTATGATTCCATTGTTAGCCGGTGTGGCTGTGGCGGGTGTGACGGTTGTCGGCGGATACTTCGCGACCACGGCCAGAGTGCGACGGCACAGGTCTCTACGAAAGAAACACTTTCCGTCGGCGTGGGAAGAGATCCTCGAAAAGAACATGGGCCACTATGCGATCCTTCCGCCGGCCCTGAAGCGAGAGCTTCACGGCGAAATTCACATCTTTCTTGCCGAAAAGAAGTTCGAAGGATGCGGGGGTCTTGTCATCACCGACGAGATGCGGGTGACCGTGGCAGGCTTGGCCGGTCTCTTGCTGCTGAATCGCCCCACCCATCATTACCCAGACCTGACGGCCATTCTTCTCTATCCCACCGGATATCTCGTGAATCACGCTTCAAGTGACGGCGTGACCGTGGGCGAGGAGCAGCAAGGTCGACTGGGGGAGTCTTGGGTACACGGCACCGTGGTACTTTCTTGGAACGACGTCACCAAGAGCGCTCATAATATCGAGGACGGACACAATCTGGCCCTGCATGAGTTCGCGCATCAACTCGACCAGGAAGATGGAGTAGGAGACGGGGTGCCCCCTCTGGAGCGGGAATCTTACTACACCACTTGGGCGAACGTGTTGAGTAAAGAGTTCCAGACGCTTCAGAAGAGAACGCGCAAAGGCAAGCGCAGCGTCATGGATTCCTATGGCGCGACGAACCCGGCGGAATTCTTCGCCGTGGCCACCGAGACGTTTTTTGAGAAGCCTCACCAACTCAAGAAAAAGCATCCCGCCCTCTATGACGAGCTACAAGGCTATTA
>JBBKWP010000164.1:0-4173 GCA_037968995.1 Candidatus Xenobia bacterium | reverse complement strand
CACCTCGATGGCGCCCGGTTGGCTAACGCGGCCGTGGCTTTGGATCGGCCTATGAAAGACCTCGCCGCTCCGTTTGATTCGGTGCAGTTGGATCTCTCCAAGGCCTTGGGCGCTCCGGTGGGAGGATTGGTGGCCGGGTCCAACGGGTTCGTGGCCCAAGCCCGCAGGATGCGCAAACTCTTGGGTGGCGGAATGCGCCAAGCCGGCGTCATCGCCGCGGCTGGGATCGTCGCGCTTACTGAGATGGTCGATCGTTTGGCCGATGACCATCGTTTGGCGAGAGAGCTCGCCTTGGCTCTATCTGAACTGGAGAGGATCGATCTCAGTCTCTCAGAGGTGCAGACCAATCTCATTGTTTTTCGAATTCGTGAGATGACGTCCACCGACTTTGTCGCCGGTATGCGCGAACGAGGAGTGCTGTTAGGAGAGATCGGCAATGGCAACCTGCGTATGGTCACCCACTATGGAATCGCAGAAGCCGATATCGAGACTGCGGTCGCTGCCGCGCGTTTTGTGCTGGGTTGAGCGCTGCACGGATCTATCTCCAGAGCATTATAGAACAAAGGAGCCGGACGTAAGTCCGGCTCCTAGGGTTGGGGGGTGTATGTGTTTGTTTGTAGTCTCATCATAGCGGACGAAGTTTCGAAGCCGACCCCTCAGGAGGAGTCAGTCAGCCTATACCAACGGCTGTGACCCTTTGGCGAATTGGGGCACAGAGCCTCACTTGGGGAGAACTTCGAGAAGCTAATCTAAAGGTTTAACCTGTATGGCAGGTGAGGTGGGAGAAGTCGAGTCGTTCCAACCTGGACCGCTCTATGAATATCATCAGGTTGTCTCCATCTCCCCAGCACCATCCAAGATTGTCATGAGAGGCCACGGTCAGCAAGGGAGTCCAATCGTCACCTGGGCTAGGATCATAGGCCAGCGTATTATGGCGAGGATAGCCCAAAAGATGGTCGGCGTCGGTGCGCTCGAACCAACTCAAATGTTCGGTGAAAGCTTCCTCCTCGTCGTCTAAAAAAGGCCAGTCATGAGCCTGGAACTCGTCTTGTGGGAGGTCCCAGTTCAGTCGGAAAATTAGGCGTCGAACGGCTTCGGTATCCGTTTGGTCTTCTGAGGGAACGCGAACCAAGTCCGAGGAGTGAGGGTGATACCTGGCCACCACGAAACCAGGCTCTTCCCAGTCAGCCTCACCGTCTTCGTCATATTGGTAGAAGAAACTGAGCATGCCCGAGGATGGAAAGAGCGTCCCTTCAAAATCGGGAACCTCAGCAAAGTCGATCTGTCCTAAGAAGTGCAAAGGGAAGTCGTCGTTGTTCGCCTCGGGCCATTCGGCGCCCGGTGGAAGGTCCGGCACTCCTCCCAACTTACTCCGGCCGGGTTTGTTGGGAGGTCTGGGAACGCTCATTTCCACACTTGGCCGCGCCGCGGCGCCCAAAAAATTGGAGTGATGCGACAGGCCAGCCCGGCGGGCACGTTTGAAGAGATCGTCTAATTTCACGGGAATACCTCATTAGCGGCGTTCGCTCGAGGCGTGATATCACCCGCCAGGGACCCGCCGAGTCAACTCTCAGTTGGGAGATGCCGAAATTGCTGGACTATTTATGTGAGTATTAGGGGCAGTCGAGCGTCAACGTGCCCTGAGTTCGATGCGTGGTTGTGCCAAGTGGAGGGCGCGGTGGGGTCTGTATAGGTCGCCATCATTATCCTTACTGACGGCGCGAGCGCGGTACTTTTCGTGTCGGGCGCGAAGAAGAACGTGTAGGCCAACCAGATGCCAAGTCCAGAGAATAGCGCCATAATCGCAAACGTTATACCCTTTGCGAACATTTTTTTGCGGGCACCAACTGCGATGGCGTCCTCGTCAGTGTCATAAACTTTCATCAAGGCATCCTCTTTCGTTCCATCGGAAACACGAGTCGAGCCGAACGCTTTAAGCGTCCGACTCGACTTTCACATCGCTATACGGATAGGTGCTGTGGTCTAGACGCTGGCGTCAGGATGGCCGTAAGATCGTGAACGCCTGGTGCTGGTACCGGCGGAGACGCCGCCGGCGGGCACCGCTAGAGCTTTGGAGTGATCGTAAGGGTTTGCGGATTCATCAAACCGTGACCAGCCATCCTTTTTCCACGACGCCGAACGCTCGTCGATGTCCACAGGATGAAATTGGTCGAGAGTTCTGGTTGCCAGGTCGACACGCTCTTCAGGTATGGTGACGGACACAATCGTGCCGCCGCGGCGAATGCTTTCGGCGTAGACGTGGGCTTCTTCTTCGGGAATCCCCAAGCCGGTCAGACCGCCAAGAATACCACCGACGAGAGCGCCGGTGATAGCGCCTCCGAGTGCCGCTCCAAGGGGTCCTGCGACCACCACTGGGCCAACGCCCGGCAATGACATTCCGACTAAGCCTGCTACTAGGCCAGCGACTCCTCCCCAGAGTCCGCCATTAATGGCCCAATGACCAGCCTTCTCTCCGGCGGTCTCAGCGTGGTCGGCTACCACGTCTGTGGTGGCGTACTCGCGCTTATGATCGCTTGCGACCAGGCTGACTTCAGAGTCGCTGAATCCTTCGCGGTTGAGCGCCTCGGTGGCGTTTTTTGCCTCTTGATGGGTATCGTAAACGGCTACAATGGTCTTTCGCATAATTAATTATCTCCTACGTAATATCAGATTCCACCAGCTTTTCCCAGCGCTAGGCTTTGCTAGCCGCTTGAGTCGAGAACTGCTTGGACATCACTATCGCAGGGCGAGAAGTTCAGTAATGCATCCAGAGATGGCGAAATCGCCCCATCCCAAGGGTGTCTCCACCCGGGTATGGGGGGATGGGTCGCGGCCAAAGGGGATGAGTGCTGTCAAGGGGACCCTTACTCACCCAATCTTGGGAATTTGCTGTCGCGGCGTGGCTTTGCTGGTGCCGTAGTCACCATCACAGAGGTGGGTCCCATTCGGGGTACCACGACGGCCGAGTAGACGGCCCAGCCGAGGGGATAGGCCTCTGCGGTCGGAGCGGCGATTTCGAAATGGATCGTACGGACTCCACCTGGCTGCTCACGTATACCCAAGAAACTGGGGAAGTTGGTGGTACCGTTGCGCCTCACAGCCACGGCCAGTAAATTCTTCGAGAAATCGACAGTAAAGTCATGCAGAAAGGGGTCGGGGTTAGCCGGCGCCGGAAGAATTTTAAACGGTATGTTGGGAGGCAACATCTCGACGAAGGCCTTTAACTGCTCCGGGTTGGTCAGTAGATAGCTCGCGGGGGTCATCATCGTTTGCATCAGATATCCCCTCAGCAGCGAGGGATTCTCGTCGTTTCCATTGGTTTGCCCCAGGCACGGTAAGGCCAGGAGCAAGACCGTCGATAGCATCGCGAGTCGCGCAAAGGTTCTCTTTGTGAAGGGAAACATAATCCAACAATTCTCACCCGGTCACCGGTCGACCTCTGGTGAGAAGGCGGCGGGTGCCAATCTTTTAAAGAACGTGACTGTTGTCTAGTTGGCGCAGGAAAACGTTGTTGGACTCCCGACCTTCGCGAACCGCGTGGGCGGAATCCAAGTGGATCTCAACGATGTCGCTCGGTTTGAGTCCCAGACCCGGCAATGTCGTCTTGACACTTCCGCCCGCGGGCGGAACGCTCCACCCGGAGAACGTACCAAGTGACTTTTTCTTCAAGAAAAGTTGCGTCGCGAAGGTGGCGCTGGAACCTTCCGAGCCCTGATTCGAAATGGTCACCTCAAGGGCGTCTCCCTTCAACTGGGCATCCGTCACGATAAGGTCCGGGCGGGTATCGGAAACTTGATCGCCCCACGGCGGTGACTTGATGGGCTCCGTATGGACCTCAATGACCCCCTCGGGAGTCATCTTTATCGCGCAGTTCATCGTGTTGTCCCTCTCGTTGCTTTCTCTCACGCGGTCTTCGGGGTCAATGGTGACGATGAAGTTTTGGGGTGGACTCGAAGGGGAGAGATCTGACGGTCCGGGCCGCATGAACAGACCTGGGGTAAATCCTCCCGAGGTGACGGTGGTGCCGGGAGGGGGGACGTGCTTTCGATAGTTGTGGTTGCCCAGGAAATTGCCTTTGGTTCCCTCGACGGCGATAGTGAAGTCCGCAGCCTCGCGACCCGAACCCGTATTGGTGTAAATGACCTTGATGTGAGGATCGTCCCATACCACATC
>JBBKWP010000163.1:0-8313 GCA_037968995.1 Candidatus Xenobia bacterium | reverse complement strand
TCTCAGGCTGACGACAGTCATGGCAACCTTCACGACATAGTCGTCGATTGGGAGGATGAATTTCAAATGACCTGGTTGAATCCGACGAAGTCAACGTTCATCTGTGGTGGTAAGCAAAGGTGACCTCTCCGAAAAGCGACCCAGCCTTTCAAGACGCTTAGAACCTCTACAAGAATCAATGGCAAGACTGTGTCTACCGTGCCAGAAACCTAAAACGATTGCACGCTCTGGCGGAGACAATCCCAACACCTCCATCCATCTGCGACGAGATCGGCTGACAAAGTCATCGCCCTTCACTATTGGGAGACAGCGACGAACCTCCGTCCTCCGCGATTGTAAAAGACGACGTCGTCGTGGGTGCGCTCAATCTTTGAGGTCTACGCACTCACCTCTGATTTGGTGAGCCTGAGCGCTATCTACTTGGCGAATCGGTAGAGTCAGGTTCAGGTCGTAGGCTCCCCCGTCTTGGGTTCGAGCCTGAATCTTCACATCTAAGCCCTGCGGTCCGGAGAGCCTGAAGTTGATGCCTCCCCCTGGCCCGAGGTCCATAATGGGCTCCGGCTTTCGATCGGCGTGATGCAGGAAGACGATAGCATCCCGAGCCTCAATGAGGACGTTCCCGCCGTCTGGGTCAGACTTGCGTACGCGCTGACTGCTCAACAGTTCTAGAGGCACGTCGGTCAACTCTGCTTTTAACAGTCCGAGCCCGTGGTGAGCTAAGCGGTAAGCCCGGCTCTCGGGATCCTGGGCCTCGGTCTCGATCAGCCCGAGAAACTCAGCAGCCTGGATCACCCAGGCGAATGCAACGAAGATAGCCAAGTCTTGCTAGCTCTCATCCATACTCGTGACCGAATCCGTCGAAAAGTTTCGCCTCCGGCAACCTACGAGCGGAGGCGGAAGATACGAATCCCACATCGCCAAATGTTGATCGTAGTATAACTTTGTCCTGCTGGGCAACCCCACACGAGCGGATATCCCAAGGGTTTTCAACGCGGTCGACTAACTTGCGAGAAGGAAGAAAATTGTCTGGTCCCTTTTTCTCATGTCCTTTTTTGTCGTACCCTCACAGGCTGACGACAGTCGGAGCACCGTGGATAAGAACGCACTGATCGGAACTTGGATTTACGAAGTCAACGTTCATCCGAGTCGAGAAGCAAAAGTGACCTCTCCTAAAAGCAACTCAGCCTTTCAAGACGCTTGGAACCTCTACTCTTTCTGTGAAAGGTGAGACGTCGTCCAAAGGTGAGTCCGCATCGGTCCGCCGCGCGATAGAAGACTGAGACAATATCGCGACGAACCTTCGTAGGAGTTCTCTGCGGCGTTCATCGACCAACACGAAGGCCTGAAGGGGTCGTCCGATGTACTCACGCCTCATGAAGCGATCCCTACTCGTTGTCCTGATGCTTTCTGTTTCGATTTGGGCCCAGACCGCCGAACCGTTTCACCGCTCGGCGGTGAGTTTGCCCCTATCCAACGGCGCCACTACAGCGACTTTTGACATCCAGCAAGACGCGATCGTGGGTTTCACCAACCACGCCTACAAAAAATACGACGCCCACAGTGTCAGCGCGGACCTTTGCGACGTCGCGCGATTACAATCGGTACCGGATATCAAAACGTCAAGTCTTGAGTACATCAACGGTACCGGAGTCCTTCACGCGATAGGAAAGGACGAGCAGGTCTCGCTCCATCGTTTCTTTTTTGCTCCGATGGTCGGCTGGAACGGAGAGAGCGTCCCCCAGCGATGCATGATCATGTTAACTGAAGTCAGCAATCTCTCCGATCGACCCTTAGAGGTCGGGGAGATCGTAGCAAGTCTTGATTTCCATCTGGGTGAAGGCGGTGAACCCGACGCCGACGACCGAGGCGATGACGTCGAACACCAATGGACCGGTACAGGTCATGAACAACTGGAAATCTTAGACAACCAAACTGTCGTGGAATGGAGCCCCGGCGGACCGCACCTTTTGGTCTACCGAGCGCTGGGCGATGGTGGACGCTTCGTTCTCCACCAGGAAGAAGGAAAAGAAGCCACAGTAAGCCTTCACTGGAATCTTTCCGGACTGCCCAGCGGCCAATCTCGCTGGATCGGCGTTGTGGTGATGCACGAAGAAGCCGATCATTTCCCAAGTTCTCAGCCTTGGCGCTCCGTTGCGCAAGAGAAAATCATCCGACAACTCGGGACCTCGGACGAGCAACCGGCCTCTCTTCTAAAGAGAGATCTGGACTTTTGGAACGAGTTCCACGCCTTGGAGCCCAACCTCGACCATCTGCCTAAACCGCAGCAGGAAGTGTATCGGCAGTCCACGGCATTTCTCAAAATGGGTCAAGTGCAAGAGGCCGAGCACCCGGAAAGCGCTGGTCAGATTCTAGCCAGTCTTAAGGACAAATGGGCCCGCTGTTGGGTGAGAGACGCCAGCTACGCGATTGTGGCTTTGGTGCGCTCCAATCATCTCGAAGAAGCTGAAGCCGCTGTTGATTTCTTGGCCCGAACGCGCAAAGAGGCGGACCGCGACTACTTAGCGATGATAAACGAGAGCCTGGAGCCTGGGCAAAGACTCAACGATTATCTCGTGTCCGTTTGCCGTTACTGGGGCAGCGGCGAAGAGGAATCCGACTGGAACGATCACGGACCCAATATAGAGTACGACAATTTCGGTCTCTTCCTTTGGGCCTACTGTGAGGTGGCCCAAGCCCTGCCACCCAAAGAACGCGAGCGCTTTTTAGTAAGACATCAATCCGATGTGGGTTCCAAGGTGGCCGAAGCCCTCCTCGCACTGCAAGAAAAAAGCGGACTCTTAGCTCCAGACTCTTCCATCTGGGAGCATCATTGGAATCTCCCACTGGGCTACGACGGCCGACGCCACTATTCTTATAGCAACATCACCGCTTGGCGTGGACTCACCAGCTTGTGCGAACTCGTAGACTCCATAGGGAAAGAAGACAGCGAACGTTATCGCGTCGCCGCTCAAAAAATCAAAAACGCCATGCAAAGCTCGCTGATCGACTCTGACGGTGCCCTCGTCAGTTCACTCGAGGATCTCAGTACGGCCCCTGACAGAGCGAGAGACGCGGCCGTGGTTGAGGCCGTCGCCTGGGGAATGCTAGATGACCCACAGCCAACGATGGACGCTTTGGTTCGAGAACTCACCAGTCGCACTCCGGGCTCTCCCGGTTTCTTTCGCAACGATGACGGGAACTGGTACGACCAACAAGAGTGGCTCTTACTGGACCTGCGGGCGGCTTCGGCTTGGCAACAGCTCGGGAAACCCGAAAAATCGCAAGCCCTTATTCAATGGGTGACATCGCTGGCACAAGCTAACTTCAACGCTCTTGGCGAACTCCTAGATGGGGACGGGAACTTCCAAGGACCGTTCCCTATGGCGGGTTTTGGACCCGGTGCTTACATTTTGGCTGTCACGCCCAGAGAGTAACCTCAAAGATTTTTTCTGGGCAGGAGACTCCGATCCGTCCGCGCACTCACAGGCGTCCCACAACGGTAAACCATCCGATAATGGATGGCTTCCAAAAGCACCAACTATCATTCTCAAACGATTTCTGCGAACTCGACCGTAATAACGAAGGTTCATATGTCTCAAAGAATGTTTTATGGCGCACTCTTATTTTGTGCGTTTCTCGCTGTAGTCGCAGCGCCTTTCCCCCACATCGCGATGTGGCTCGGCTTCACTTTCGCCGCCTACTCCGTGATTGCTAACGATAGCATTCAAACGCTCGGCACCTTTCTGGCCGCAAACAAAAAACGACCCACTTGGGCCATATGGCTCTTCGTTGCCGGCTTGCTGACCGTGACAACTCTTGTAAGCTGGAATCAGCACAGCGGCGACGTGACTTTTCAGCGCCTTACGAGCGAAGGCTTCGAACAGGCGCCAACGAGCTTCTCCCCTCTCCAAATCATGGCCCCACTCTTCTTGCTCCTGCTTACGAGATACGCCATCCCGGTGTCTACGACATTTCTGATTCTGTCGGCTTTCGCCACTTCTGCCAGTTCTGTCTACGCTGTATTACAAAAGAGCGTATCGGGATATTTTCTCGCCTTCGCAGCCTCCATGGTTTTGTGGATCATTAGCTCTGAGTGGATGAAACGGCTGGAGATGAAACCCCCAGCTAAGTTTTGGTATCCGTTGCAGTGGATAACCTCGGGCACGCTGTGGTCGATATGGATTATGCAGGATGCGGCCAATGTTGCTGTCTTTTTGCCGCGACAATTAGCTGTCTGGCAGTTACTGATCTACCTGACGGTCCTGTGCTGCACACTGGCGTTGTTACTACGAAGTCGCGGTGGAAAGATGCAGAAGGTCGTCGAAGAGAAGACGGATATGGAAGATGTTCGTCAAGCCACATTCATCGATCTCGTCTACGCCGGGGTGCTCTACTATTTCAAAATCTTAAGTTCTATACCAATGAGTACGACTTGGGTCTTCATTGGACTCTTGGCCGGTCGAGAAATGGGGTTTCGGCTTCGACTGACAAGGCGAAAAGATTGGCGGGCCACCCGAAACCTGATAGGAAAAGATCTGGCCAGAGTCTCCCTTGGACTTCTCGTCTCTGTGATACTCGCCATATGCATCAACCCCGTGATCCGAGCGGAACTGACGGGATTTTAAAAACAGAGTGAGTACGCTCAATCTTTTGAGCTAAGCCCTGCGGTCCGGCGAGCCTGAAACTGATTGAGCCACCCGGTAAGTCGCAACAGTCGTCTAGCCGAGCTTGTCAGCGAAGTGTCCGCTTCTAGGAGAACCCCCGCGCATTGCGAACTCATGCAGATGAAATACCCACTTTGTCTTCTCTGCTTTCTGCTCGTCTTGGGCCTAAACCCCGCTCTGGCCCAAGACATGATAACGACTCGCAACGTTACGATGCTAGACGACGCCAAGTCGTCGTTGACCTCGGACAAAAAAGAAAAGATGGCGATGAGTATCTCCAGCCGGGCCTTTCAGGGCTCTCTTTTCTTGATGCCTAAAACGGCGGTGAAGATTATCTCTCGCCAGTCCTTCACCGTACGGGAGTCCATTGGAGTGACGGCCAAGCAGGTGAACCGAAACTATAACGTGGGTCTCATTGAAGTTCTCGATGGCGAGCACAAGGGCACCAAGGGCTGGGCGGTGCTCGATGTGCAGGAAGAAGGGGGCCGTCAAGACGTCTACATCGCTCCCGGCAAGGCGACTTCCGCGACAACCACAGCGGCCACGACAGCAAATCTCGACAGTTCCGTCGACCTTGAGGTCTCTGTTAGAGTCGGCCATATCTCCCCTACCGGTGGACGCCTGTATGAAATCGGAGTGATTAACAAAGGCGGGGTTCCCTGCAAGGAAAACTTCGAAGTCGAGATCGCGATCAACGGGAAAGTGGTCAAAACCGAGCGTATTCGCGGACCCCTCAACCCGAATCAGGTCTCCTCATTCACACTGCCGGTTGGGGACACCGATCTGCGCAAGCGTGTCACAATCAAGGCGACCGTCGACCCTAAGAACGTGATCAAAGAAGCTAATGAAGGCAACAACTCCGCCTCTACCACTGCGGCGCCCTAGAGTCCCCAAAGGCGGTTTTTCATAGCGGGCTCGGGGCGATCGCCCCTTACTCGAGACCGTCGACACCTGTACCTTGAGGGTATGCCTTCCAAGTCCGAATTCACCAGTTTCGACCAATGGCTCGACCCCCCAATAGCCAGGCAACAAGGTCACCTCCACGGTTGCGGATAAGGGATCATTGATTATGAGACAGTTGAGCGACCAAGAACCGTTCGCTCCGGCCGAGCCAACTCCAATCTCCCTGGAGAGTTGGCCCCGCAAAGCGCACTTTCGCTTTTACAACGACTTTCTAGAACCGTTCTTCAGTGTGACCGCCAACGTGGACTGCACCAACGTTGTCCGAGAGTGTCGGGACGCTCATCGTCCCAGCACTCTGCGGCTTTGGCACGGAGTCATCTCGGCTGCCAACGCTGAGGAAAGTTTCCGGCTCCGAGTCCTAAATGGAGAGCCCGTCAGCTATCCCGTGATTCACCTCTCCCCCACGGTACTGAAGAGCGACGAGACCTTCGCCATCACATTTCTTCCCTTTCTACCTGACTATGCGGACTTCGAAAGCGTCGCCCAGCCCAGACTAGAAAGAGCGAAGTCCAGCCGGGGGTTGTTCCCCGACGAAGGGCCCCGTCGCGTCGACTTGATCCACTTTTCGATGCTGCCGTGGTTCCGCTTCACCGGGCTAGCCCACGCCCGCCATCTCAAAACTCCCGACAGCGAACCCAAAATCACACTGGGGAAATTCGCCAAAGAAGGAGACCGCTATCTCCTTCCCGTCTCGATCACCGCGCACCACGGCCTGCTCGATGGCTTTCACGTCGCCCGCTTTCTGAAAAAGCTGGAGAGGTACTATGAAACCGGCAGCGTCGAAACATCTCTCTAAAAAAACTCAGAAGGCAAAAAAAGTCTCAAGCCCAAATTTCGATCTCCCATCGGCCCGAAAGCTCTTGCTGCACGGGCAAGGACTCTTAGGCTCGCCTCAAGGCAAAGCGAGTCCCGCCCGAGTTCGCCAAATTATTGGCGAACTCGGATTTCTGCAGATCGATTCGATCAATGTTTTGGAACGGGCCCATCACATCACCTTGGGCACGCGCTTAGATGGCTACCGCCCCAGCATGCTTCGAGAAGCCCTAGAAGACGAGCGGTGGCTCTTTGAAGATTGGACTCACGACGCCTCAGTCATACCCATAGAGCATTATGCCCACTGGCATTGCCGACGCCTGCGGTTCATCCAAGGCATCCAGAATAGCCACTGGTGGCAAGAGCGCCTTGGCTGTGAACCCCAAGTTCTCTTCGACAAGATCCTAAAACGCATAGAACAAGAGGGAGCCCTGCCCACCCGAGCCTTCAAAGATCCCCAAAGAGAGCGTCAGAAGTGGTGGGGTTGGTCCCCCGTAAAAGCATCCCTCGAGCATCTCTGGCGGAGCGGAATCTTGGCAATTAGCCGACGTGAAAAGTTTGAGAAAGTTTACGATTTAACCGAACGAGTCATCCCTGAGGTCTACCGCACTGCAATATCGGCTAAGGAAGAAACCTTGGCCTGGTCAACATCTATGGCTCTCAAGCGATTAGGTTGCGCCAGCAGCAGAGAACTCGCCCAATACTGGAACATATTCAAGGCCCCCGAGGTCGACGCTTGGTGCCGTTCCCATCTGACCGAATCCACTGAGCTAGAGGGGCGACATTACTGGCTGCGTTCAGACTGGCTGCAGGTTTTAGAAACCCTACCTGACGCGCCCAAGCGCCTGCGTCTTCTGTGCCCCTTCGACCCCCTGATCAGAGACCGTAGCCGCTTAAAGAGACTCTTCGACTTTGATTATCGCTTCGAAGCCTTTGTGCCCGCCCCAAAACGCCTTTACGGCTACTACGTGCTCCCCATGCTCATGGGCGAGCACATTGTAGGGCGTGCAGACCTCAAGCACGACCGCAAAGCGTCCCGTTTAGTGGTCAAGGGTTTGTGGTGGGAGCCGGGAGTGAAACCGAGGCCGAAGGCTCTGGGAGCGGAACTTGCACGATTCGCCAGACGAATTGGAGCAAACGATGTCGATCACGCAATCTGATAGCCGACCTCGGCGCACATTGCCTCCGCGGTCGGGCACGCCGCTTCGACGAGAGGTCTCGGCGCCGCCTCCTTTCTGCAAAAGCTAGAGGTTACCTATGCCAAAGGGGTCCGCGTCTGAAGGCACGCCCCGAAGTGAATAAAGTGTGCCGACCGCTCAAAGCGAGCCTGAAGTCTCCTCAGATGAAAGCCAGATGAGAATCACTGATCGCTTTTTCATCTCGCCCGTGCCGTAAAATCATAAAACTCTGATTTACTCTTCCGGGATGAATACAAATTTTGAGAAATTCCTACCCAACCTATTCACTTCGTTCGTTCTTTTTCTCATAGCCATCCCTTTAAACCTGGGAATCGCTTTGGCCAGCGGAGCGTCCGCGACACAAGGCCTCACCACCGGAATCGTGGCCGCCCTAGTGGTCAGTCTCCTGGCCGGATCCCCTTTGATGATCAGCGCGCCTGCGACCGGGTTGATCGCAATCGTCTGGCAGATCACGGATCAGCACGGAATGGAAAATTTGGGTTTCGTGGTGCTGATGGCCGGACTCTGCCAGATCGTCATCGGGACTCTCAACATGGGCCCCTGGTTCCGAGCGGTGACGCCCGCAGTGATCCACGGCATGCTCGCCGGCATCGGACTGCTCATCTTCGCCAGCCAGTTTCACGTTATGATGGGCCTTCAGCCCGACCGGACGGGATTAAAGAACATCGTAACGA
>JBBKWP010000162.1:0-38519 GCA_037968995.1 Candidatus Xenobia bacterium | reverse complement strand
GGAATTTCCACCAAAATCTCTTGTCCGACCTTGAGTTTGGCTGAGGCCTTCACCTGACGGGCGCTCACTAGGACTCGGCCGTCTCGAATCCAGTCTTGCAGAAGGCTCCGAGAGTACTCGAGTTGTCCAGCCAAAAAATGATCCAACCGAAGACCAGCGAGGTCTTCTGTTACCACGAGCTCCACGATCTCAATGATTTCAGGAGATTCTGGCTGTATGTCGTATTGCACGGAAGACGCTTACCACTTATAGAAGGAGGCTCCTGCATTTTTGTGCTTTCTATTTTGGCAAGATCGGGACAAGTTTCCTCATTTTCTTGAAGAAACGCGCCGAAAGAAGTAGAATCGGACGAAAAACTTTGCCTTCCCGGAGGAATCGATGGAACCACTCGCATCAGCGCAAATGAAAGCACCCTCAACGATTGGCGGCACGAAACGAGCCGCCAACATCGTCGGGGGTGGTCATGTCGCGTCCCCAAAAGCTCCCGAGGAAAATAAAGTTGCGGCGCCCGCTCTGCCGGCTACTTCCACCAAGACCAACGGCATCACCGCCCGAACTTTACCGGATGGAAGCTACAATCAGACTTCCGAGTCCGGAATGAAGGTCTCGACCTTCGAATTTGACCAGGAGATCAGTTTGCCGACCGGCGAGCAGTTTCGTTGGAACGATGAAGGCGTCACAGCGGTAAACGGGGAGCAGCCTGTGAAGGCCGAGTTGACGGCAACCGAAGATGGTTTGCCGTTGATCACGTTCAAGGACGAAAATCGCAACACGGTCAGGGTGTTACCCGATAGTCTAACCTACGAAGTTCTCAATAAAGCTGAAAATCTGGCTCAAGTTTTTCTCCCAGACGGACATCAAGAGGTCGTCGCCTTCGGGCGTTTTAAAGGCCCGGACGGCAAAGTTTCGGAGTATGAGCATCACGCGGTTTACTCGCCTAGTGGGGAGGTCGTGAACGCGGAGGGTTTTCAAGGCTTAGAGGTAGAGGGTCGCAAGCTCAGTTTTCAACTAGAAAATGGCGTGCGGACCGATCGCACCTTAGCGCGACCGCTGCCGGGACAGGCTCCTTTTGAAAAAGCGCCGGTCACCGAGAGCCGGGAGCCTTCCTCCGGCTTGGCTCCTTTGACGCTCTTTGACGACCAGGCCACGATGCTCAGTGAACCGTTTTTAACGACCGCGGAGTCGACTGGGACCGCGTCTCAAGCGTCCGCTAAATTGGCCGATCCCAAGCCGTTCGAAGGGTTGCCGGACCTTTCCACGGATTTTTTCGCCCAGGTCGAGGACCCATCTCGGTCGGTGGAGTTCGAAGAAAAGGACTCGAAGGTCATTTTTCGCGATGAGGAGGGGAGTCGAGCGGTTTTGCTGCCTAACGGCGATTCCTTTCGCACCGACGGGGTTAATCTCGAAGTCTTAGGAGAAGCCCCCACGGCCAAGAATGCCCGCTTGGTGGAAGAAGGCGACCAAAGGTTGCTGGCCTATACCGACAAGAGTGGTAATCACTACCAGGTCGATATCGCTAAAGGAGACTATGAGGTTTCCAATCGTCAAGGAACCCTCACTCAAGGATTTAAAGCGGACGGGAGCACGGATTATACCGTTCGCGGGACCTACACGACCGAGTCCGGTAAGCCTGAGCAGTATCAGCATCGGGCGACCGTCGGCGCCGAAGGGCAGCTTCTTTCTAAAGAAGGTTTTGACGATCTCAAGGTTTCCGGAAATTCTATGAAGTTCACTCTTCCCAATGGTGAGGCGACAAGTCGCAAGCTCATCGAGGGGACTGAGCACTCCCTCGACGTCCCTCCCAAGTTGGAACTGACCGGGGCTGTGGCTGATGAGTATGGCGGGGCTCTGGCATTTGCTCAACAGTTTCTCGGAGTGTCCACCCCTCAGCCTGTGACGGCTTCGGCACCAATGGCAGATGGCATAGCGCCCGCGAATCCTCCGCCTTCCCAGACTCCTTCTGGCATGAGTCGGGTTCCGTTGACTGACGGCAGTGGAACCGAGACCATAATGCCCAACGGCTTCAGCGTTTTCGATAAAGACGAAGCGTTCGCATTGAGTCCCGATGGTCGACGCTTCGACGTGACAAAGTCTCCTTACTCCAACGACAAAGGCGAGTTCAACCTGTTATCCTTCCAGGATACCGACGGCACCGGCTACACAGTCAACAGTGAAGACCTGAAGCTGATTGTCCAGTCTCGAGATGGCAAGGTGCACCAACTGGTGAGCGAGGAAGGGAAGGTCCTGACCGCGATTCGCGACGGAGAGAATAAGCATCTCATGGAAACCAATCCCTGGAATGGGAAGTCCGTGGGTAGTCCAGGAACTCGTTTTGACCCCAGATTCCCCGATCGAGTGTTCGTGGACGGCTCTCCCGTGGGCGGCTATGAGGTTCCTCATCATCTCTCGCCGCCCGGCTTTGGGGGCGGACGGGGCGGACCGGACCAAGGCCCGTCCGGCGTGGGAGGGCCCGCCGGTTTCACTCAGCAGCAGGGAATGCCGGGAATGCAAGGCTTTCCCAGCATGGACAGCATGCAGCCTTTTATGGGAGGTCCTAATGGACAGGACTATGGCCCCGGGCCTAATGGACAAGATTATTCGCAGATGGACGGTTCTCCGTCCTACATGGCGGGACCAGGACAGCCGCAGCAGGGGTTCCAGCCAAGCTTCTGGCAGCGCCTTAAGGGTGCTTTCACAGGACAGAATCCTTGGCAGTATGGCGCGCGTATGGAATCGGGATACGTCCCCCCTCAAGCGAACGGCGGTCAGGGTGGAGCCTCTCGAATGGGAGGATTTCCGGGTTCGTACCAGCAGTACGACCCGATGGCTGCTCAGATACATCAGATGAACCAGATGAATAACGTGATGATGGCATCCACCATGGGAATGTCGTTGATGAACTCCATGTCCATGATGTTTTACAGTCCGATGATGTTCTAGGCTATGGAAAGAACGCTCAGTAAGAAAGAGATTTTCAAAGGACGCTTGTTGACCCTAGAGGTGCATCAAGTGGAGCTAGAAGACGGTTCAGAAGCTTGTCGAGAACTGGTTTGGCATGCGGACGCCGTTTGTGTGGTGGTCTTGACCAAGGACAACGAGACTGTGCTCGTCAAGCAATATCGCAAACCGTTAGAGCGACACATCCTTGAGATTCCAGCGGGCAAGATCGATGGCGGCGAGACTCCGCTTCAGGCGGCCGTGCGCGAACTGGAAGAAGAGGTCGGTTACCTGAGCGGAGAGGTCCGGCACGTTATGGACTTCTACTCCAGTCCCGGCTTTTGCAATGAGAAGCTGAGTCTATTCGTGGCCGAGAATGTGGAGTTGGGCGATCAGCGTCTCGACGAAGGTGAGTTCATCGAACTCGTCCGACTTCCGTTCTCCGAGGTTGTGGAAATGGCGGCGCGCGGCGAATTGGGAGATGCCAAAACGGTCGCCGGGATCTTCGCGGTAGCGCACCTTAGGCGCTAAATCCTAATCTCCGGGTCGCTCGGTAGAGCCCTTCTTGAAATATTTGGCGATCTCCGGATTTTTTGGCGGTTCCGTTCTTGGGACTTCTGGCTCAGGGGGCGCCGGTGAACTAGAGAACGCCTGGTACTTCCAGAACTCCCAAAGCTTGGCCGGAGGCGGGGGAGGCGCTGTGACCCGATTGAGCCACCACCACCAGTTTTTTCGAGGCGGGTCGTTTTGGATCTGGTACTGGATGAAGTTTTTGTGCCCGATCTCGTCGACCAGGTCTTGCGCCTTTTTTCGCAAGATGGCGTCAAGCTCCACGACTTTTTGGTAAGCTCCGCTGATGTTGACTGCGTCGGAGTCGGCCAGGTCGTCGAGACCTTCCTGGACTTCGTCGCGATAATACATGACCTGGGGCGCCGAATAGCCGAGGTTGCCGATGTTTTTGACAAAGGTCTCGTAGTCGCCGACCACCTCCATGAGATAGTCCCACGCTTCCTTCACTAAAGGGTCGATGATTGGTGTCTTATCGTCGCTCATTGTGTGCCGTCATCAGTTCGCCAACGAAGGCGAGGTCTTCGGGAACGGTGATCTTTACATTGAGCGGAGATCCGGCAATCCAGCGCACGATACCGCCGTATTTCTCCACCAAACTGGCGTCATCAGTGCCCAAGAACGACTCGCGTTTCGCTCGTCTGTGGAGATCGAGAATGGCCGAAAATCGGAACGCCTGTGGCGTCTGCACCATGCGCAAGGTCTCACGATCCTCAGTACCCGTGACGAGGTTTCCGTCTACTCGTTTAATAGTATCTCGTACTGGAGTGGCCGGGATGACCGCGTCGCACGAGGCCAAGGTAGAAACAAGATCGTCGAACAGTTCGACACCCACAAAGGGTCGGGCGCCATCGTGAATCAAAACGATGTCGGAGGCACCAGGATGATACTTCTTTTCCAAACACTCCAGGGACAATCGGATGGAATCCTGACGCTGCTCGCCTCCGGCCAGGACGAAGACGTTCTCAAGGCTCGAACAGTGAGCACCAAGTAGTTCTTCAAACTCTTGTTCTCGACCCGCGGTCACGGAAATCGCAAGGGAAGTCAAACGATTCCACGACAAGAAAGTGGAGACCGTGTGGGCCAACAGCGGCCGACCCTTCAAGTTGAGCGTCAGTTTGTCAACAGACCCCATTCGTCGACTCTGCCCAGCGGCCGTCACCACAACGAAAACTTTTCCGGGTCTCAAGTGGAGGACGCTTTCTCGCCCGTTGCGGCCTCCGAGTCGGTATTCTCACTAGAAGTAGGCTTTTCCGATGTCTCCTGAACCGGCTTTTCTTCGCCCCGTTGAGTGGCCGGCCGCACAAATCGAGCGAACAGCATCCGACCGCTGGCTGTCTGAACCAAGGAGGTGATCTCGGTGAGAGCCTCTATGCCGACGTGCTTGCGACCGTTCTCAATGACGACCATCGTCCCATCGTCTAAGAAACCAACACCTTGTCCCGCCTCTCTACCGGCTTTGGCCACTTGAAGAACGATTTCGTCTCCAGGTACGTAGACCGGCTTGAGAGCTTTGGCGAGAGCATTGATGTTGAGAACACGCACGTTTTGGAGCCGTGCCACTTTCTGAAGATTGAAGTCGTTGGTTAAGAGAGGGCTGCGGAGGTCTTGAGCCAGGCGCACTAGTTTGGAATCGACCTGAGCCACGTCGGGATAAGGTCTCTGCTCAATCTTGACGGTCAACTTTTTCCTCAGTTCGTCGAGCAAGTCGAGGCCTCGACGCCCCCTGACCCGCTCGTTGTCACGTGGAGAGTCAGCTTTGCTTTGGATCTCGTCGAGCACAAAACGGCTCACCACCAACGTTCCGGAGATGAACCCAGTATCGACGATCTCACTGAGTCGACCGTCGATGATGACTGAGGTGTCCACTACAAAAATTTGGTCCCCCCAGTTCCTCTGACCAGAGCCCGTTTCCAGGAGTTCGGCGAAGGAGTGAATGAAAACGAGTCGACTTCCGAAAAAGGCACCCAATAGAGCGAGGAAGATCGTGGAGACGACCACCAGGAAGGGACCCACGTAAGAGCCGACGGCGGGAATGGAATCAAAATCTATCTGTCGCAAGACCAAGTTGACAAAGAAGGCGATGATCAGACCGAACAGCAGGCCGGCCGAGCCCATCATGATTTCCTGCACGGAGAGGCGCTGTAAGGATACTGCGAACGCATCGACGGCGCGCAGAGCCTGGCGCGTAAAGGGAGGGGCCAGAGTTAGACCCATCAGGATGCCTAGCAGAATAAAGGCCGCGAAATTGGTCACCCTACCGGTGCTGGAAAGTGTGTGGTAGAAGCTCTGGGTGTACAGCGCGATACTATACCCGCTCAGACCTCCGAAAATAGTGAAGACGAAGGAGAACATCATACGGACTGTTTTTTGCATCGTCACAGATCAGTTCTTTACAGCGCAACAGGGCCGGGGTCCTTCTCGCCGCATTCCATACTATACCACCGTGTTTATAAGCTGAAGCGGCCAGAACTATCGGCGGGCCCGTTTGCCGCCGCCGATGAGCGCGGGAAGGTCTTGAACGCTGTCTACACCGACGAGCTTTAGCCGAGTCGATTCCGCCAGGGCCGGAGTGAGGCTGCGCTGAGGCAATACGCAAGTCGAGAATCCCAATTTGTCGAGTTCCCGTAGGCGAAGTTCTGTGCCGGAAATAGGCCGAATCTCCCCCCCGAGCCCGACCTCTCCGAAGGCTGCGAGTTGTGATGGGACCGGTGTGTCCGAGCGACTGGAAAGGATCGCCATGGCAAGGGCTAGATCCAGAGCGGGTTCGAACAGGCGAAGGCCCCCTGCGACTTTGGCATAGATATCGTTCTTTCCAAGTTCCAAACTGGGAATACGTTTTCCCATAACGGCCAGGAGTAGAGACATTCGATTGTTGTCCATCCCTACCGCGCGGCGAACTGGGGGCGCCCCTTGGGCGGCGGAGTAGCTTTGGGTCACTAGGGCTTGAACCTCGACCAGGATCGGTCGCGTGCCTTCGAGTGACGGATAGACTAGGCTTCCAGTGAGTCCCTGGGCTCGCTGTTCGAGGAAAAAGGCTGAAGCTTCTGAGACGGGGAGCAAACCTAGGCCGGTCATTTCGAACAGTCCTACCTCATGAGAGGCTCCGAAGCGGTTTTTAGAGGACCGCAGTATGCGGACTTGATTATCGGAGTCGCCCTCGAAAGATAGAACCGTGTCCACAAGATGTTCCAAGACTCTGGGGCCCGCCAGGCTTCCGTCCTTAGTCACGTGTCCTACCAGAATGGTCGGGATCTGTTGAGATTTCGCAATCCGCATGAGCGCGGCCGAACACTCTCGCACTTGGGTCACCGAACCCGGCGCTGAGCTAATATCCGCTCGAAACAGGGTTTGGACAGAATCAACGATGACCAGTCCCGGTTTTGAGAGTTGAATCTGCTGTTCTATCGCTTCGAGTTGTGTTTCGTTGAAGAGAAGAACGTCAGGGCTGACGGCGTCTAAGCGCTCGGCTCGAAGTTTGATCTGATGCGGGCTCTCTTCTCCGCTGACATAGAGGATCGGCTTCAGAAATTGGGAGACGGCTTTGGTGAGCTGAAGTAGTAGGGTCGACTTCCCGATCCCTGGTGGCCCTCCGACGAGAATCATGGAGCCCCGGACGATGCCACCGCCCAGCACCCGGTCAAACTCCTCTATGCCGGTGGGGACGCGATCGTTGTTTACGGATTCAACCTTGTCGAGCGCTACGAGTTCGCCCGGACCTCGATGCAGGGTCATTCCAGCGAGCGTCCCTGAACTAGAACCAGGGACGAGTTCTTCTACGAGGCTGTTCCAGACACTACATTCCGTACAACGGCCTTGCCATCGCGGGGAGTGAGCGCCACATTCCTGGCATATAAAAACAGTTTTGGCTTTGGCCATTTCGGTAGACTATACTGCCCTGCCCCTGGGTGGCAAGGTTTGTAACCGGTGTGCAACTAACGGTGCCCACGATAGCCCCTGTAGGGAGGGGAAGAGAGGTGGAATTATGCGATTAAAAGATAGAGTAGCGGTCATCACCGGCGGGGCCCGCGGAATCGGACGCGCTACGGCGGAAGTGTTTTTGCGAGAGGGTGCCCGGGTGGTGATCGTTGACGTCGACGCCAAAGTCGTCCAGCAAACCGCTGACGAACTTGGCGGAACGACGGTGGGCCTGGTGATGGACGTGACCTCCCAGGATTCCGTGCGCGAAGGTATCGAGTCGGTCATGAAACAGTTTTCTCAGATCGATATTCTGGTGAATAATGCGGGCATCATTCGAGATGCCCAACTGGGCAAGATGCAAGAAGCGGATTTTGACGCGGTTCTTTCCGTCAATCTGAAAGGGGTCTATAACACGACTCAGGTCGTTTCGAAATTTATGGTTGAGCGCGGAAAAGGGGTCATTCTCAACGCCTCATCGGTGGTCGCTCTCTACGGCAATTTCGGACAAACCAACTACGTCGCTTCGAAAGCGGCGGTCATCGGCATGACGAAGACTTGGGCCCGTGAATTGGGCCGCAAAGGCGTACGAGTGAACGCTGTCGCCCCGGGATTCATTCGAACGCGAATGACAGAGGGAATTCCAGACAAAGTCATGGAGCAACTCAGCGCCAAGGTTCCCATGGGTCGAATGGGCGAGGCCGAAGAGGTTGCCAACGCATACCTTTTTCTCGCTTCCGACGAGGCCTCGTACATCAACGGGCATGTGCTGAGTGTCGATGGTGGAGTGGTGACCTAATCCTTCTCGGTATTCGCACAAAAAAAAAAAACGTGAGGTGAGTCGTCCGAAGTTGGACGTCTCACCTCGCTTTCAGAAAATCTCTGGGAGGTTTATGAGAGCAATGCGCCCTTTTCAGCAAGCACCTGATCGATGAAGGAGGTTCCGAGTCTTTTCCCTTGCTCCACGACCGGACCGAGTTCTGCTTCGCTGGGATGGAAGCTCTCGCCGATCTCGGCGGTGATGGAGAACACCCCGTTGGCGTGATGAACGTCGTGTGACCCGCCGCTGGTCGGATACAGGTTCACACTTTGGAACACTCTGTACTTATCTCCGATAGCTCCGTTCATGGCGTTACCCACGCGTTGATAGGTTTCTACGTTTTCGACCTTTTCCCGACTGGCGCCCCACGGATAGAGAATCATTCCGCCGTAGGAGTGGAAGTCGAGAACGCCTTTGACGTTGCCGCGATCAAGTTCCAGTTTCAAAAGACTCTGGACTTCGGACTCAGAAGCTCCGGAAGGCCCACGGTAGGTGTCTTTTCGTGGATCGTCAGAGGTCGCGCGACCGTCGTCGCGGGTGCTGCAGGGATCGTCGCCTACCGGACGCCAGATGTGCGCATGTTCGGCCTTGCCGTCAGAATAGTTTCGATTGAGGTCCACCCCTCGAACGTCACCTTTCACGGGTCCGCACGGGGTCTCTGTGACGGGACGACGATTTTTGCGCCACCAAGAATCTTCGTTGCGAGAGTATTCGAACCCGTCGGGATTGACTACGGGAACAAACCACAACTCGCCGTTGTCGACGCGGGCCGTCGCGGCCGGGTCTTTGCCGTAGTTGGCCAAGGTTTCTTTGGCGATGCTGCCGGGGACCTGTGAGGTCGCCCACTCTCGAGCGTGATGGACGCCGGTGATGACAACCGCGGGTTTTTCCGCCGTCTTGGGGTCGCTAATGTTGCTGGAGACTCGGAGCGCCCAGATATCGCGACCCTCGTGGGTCTTTCCGAGAGATACTTTTTGAGCTTTGTCGGGGTATTTCTCGGCCAGAGCGGTTAGGTCTTGAGTGATCTCTTCGTAGTTCTGGTAGGCGCTCTTGTTAGCGGAGACTTCGCCGCGTAAGTGGGTTTTGAATTCGTCGAGAACCTTCGGAAAGCTACCATCTGGGTTCATTTCGAGATCGGGAAGGTCTCCGGAACTCCTGAGGTAGTCAAAGATCTCCTGATTGTCCAAGGTGTTGTCCTTGTTGAGATCTATGCTGGAGGCCTCATCGGCTCGTTTTGCGTGGACCGCGAATCGTTTTTCGCCTTGGGCGATCTGAAAGGATGCTGGATTGGTGATGGGACCCATGACTGGACCTCTCTTTCTCCGTTCAGTCTAAGAGATGCTAGCTCTTATTAGGTAACAAAATTGTAAATAGTGTGTCGATTCAGGCTATCGATCAGGTCCGTGAGTCACCTCCGAGAGTGCTTCAGACCTTGTCGCCAGGCCATTTTAAGAGAGCAAAAGTCGAAAAATGTAGCAAATAGGCCGTTTTTTTGATGAAAATCGAAAAAAAGTGAGAAATCTCAAGGATTTCTGAAGGATAACGGTCCATTCGCGAGAACTGCGTGCCGTCTACATCAACCTACTGGGAGGAAGCCTCAAATGGCGGCGAAAACCAAAGCAAAAACCACGAAGAAAACCCCTACGATTGTGGGGAAAGCCGAGCTTATCTCGGACATCGCAGAAAAAACAAAGAGCTCCAAAAAGGAAGCCACTGATACCCTGAACGTCGTGTTGGAAACCATTCAAGAACACCTTACCAAAGGGAACGGCGTACGCCTCATTCCTTTCGGTAGTTTCGAAGTCCGTGAGCGTAAAGGCCGTACCGGTCGTAACCCGCGCACTGGCGAGGAGATCAAAATCGCAGCTCGTAAGGTTCCCGCCTTCAAGCCCGGAAAAGCTCTCCGCGACGCAGTTCAATAGGACTCTCGTATTTCCTAAACGGCAATCTGTGTGTCGTGTTGAAGGCCAGCTCAATGAGCTGGCCTTTCTCTTTGTCCGGAACTTTATGAGAATCAATTGCGTCAGATGAGTCTGCAGCGCGCTTAGGGCCACCTCCCCTCTAGGCTCTGGGTTTTCGGTGCAGAATCGGAAACTCAAACTGCGCCCAACATGGAGGATAAAGTGTTCTCCCTCCATAACCGTACAACCCCCGACCCGCACACGCGGGGCGATAGTTCATTTCATGAAATCAGAGTATCTCGCTCATAGGCGACTCAAGATTCCAGAGTCGTCTCCAGAACCTTTGGTTCAGCTACTCTCCCGCGCTCAGCAAGAGCTGGAGGGCCCCTCAGGTCTTGACGCCCTCTGTGGTGTTCACGACTGCTTGGCGTTCCTTACGGAGTTCTTCGCCGCTTTTGCCACGGGAGCACTGAAGACTGTCGGTCCCTATTCTAGGGCTCTTGAGGACTTGCAGAAGACCGCGCCGAGTCTGGATCGTTCCGAACGGATGTTGAATCAAGCCTTCCAGGACTGGAAGGCTCACCCACATCATCCCGCTCACGAAAGCCTTCGCGACGCCTTTTTTCTGACCAGCCGACTCCAATCATCCCGAACCGCTCCGCGCCGCCATACGAGATGGTTGGGCCTCGAGGGCCGCTCTGTGGAAGGCCTAGAGCGTCTGAGCCGTTGGAGTCGGCACGTGGACCTGCTGATGGAGTCGAAAAACGATTCCGAGGCTCGTGACCAGATTCAAGCCTACCTTCCACTCCTCTGGATCTGGACCGACGCCTTGGGCGATTTCTTTCGCGAATGGTCTCTACGGCTCAAAACCGATGTGCAGGCAGGGAAGCTGAGTATTAGCGGTACCGCTAACCGAGACGATATACACTTGCATTTGGTGCCGTCCCCACCCTTAGGAGCGCTGAAGTCCATTTTCGAAATCGATCTCTCGGGAAGCCTAACTTTGGCTGGTTTCGCTGTGGGCTTGAATGGTCGGACGGGAAGCGCAGGAACAGAGACAACGAGCGCTGCTGTCTCGCCCGGTACGACAACACTCGGGGTCGTGGAGCCTGATATTCCTAGTCCCAGTCCAGTGCCTTCAGGGGACGTTTCAGCGGAATCCGACTTTGAATTAGTATTTGACGAGTCAAGCGGCACCTACGTGATTCATTCCGGGTCCAAGCCTGAAGGCGATGTCGCGACTCCTCCAGATTCCGTAAGCGTGCCCCCGGCCCAGGAGTCCACTGTAGCAGATACTCCTGCCATTCTAGGACTGACAGCGTCCTTGCTCAACCTGAATCCGCCCGATGCATCCGTGCCGTCTCCCGCCGAACTTCCCGACCTCAAGAGCACCCAGCCTGCGGTTCCCATTTTTGAGTCTCCTGGTGCTGCACTCGAACCTGAAGTGCCGGTTCTTGAGCCTCCTGCCCCGGAGCCCGAGCTTGAGCCCGTCTCCGAGCCGGTGGCTGCGGTAGAACCTGAGGCGCCCGTCTTTGAGCTGCCCGTCTTTGAGCCTCCCGCCCTGGAGCCCGAGCCCGTCCCTGAGCCGGTGGCTGCGGTAGAACCTGAGCCTCCCGCCTTGGAGCCCGAGCCCGTTCCTGAGCCGGTGGCTGCGGTAGAACCTGAGTCGCCCGTCTTTGAGCCTCCCGCCTTGGAGCCCGAGCACGTCCCCGAGCCGTTGGCTGCGGTAGAACCTGAGCCGCCCGTCTTTGAGCCTCCCGCCTTGGAGCCCGAGCCCGTCCCCGAGCCGGTGGCTGCGGTAGAACCTGAGTCGCCCGTTCTTGAGCCTCCTGCCCTGGAGCCCGAGCCCGTTCCTGAGCCAGTGGCTGCGGTAGAACCTAAGCCGCCCGTTTTTGAGCCGCCCGTTTTTGAGCCGCCCGCTTTTGAGCCTCCCGTCTTTGATCCGCCCGTTTTTGAGCCTCCCGCTTTGGTGCCCGAGCCAGTGGCTGCGGTAGAACCTGAGCCTCACATTTTTGAGCCTCCTTCCTTGGAGCCCGAAGCCCCGGGAGAGCCGGAAGTAGAACACACCGCACTGGGGGTACCCGAACCTACTGCCGGGGAACCCGACATTTTCCATATGGATTTTTCCGGTTCCGACCTCGATTTCGATGAGGTGGATTCAGAAGTTCCTCTTTTTAAAGAACCCGAGCTCGAGAATGTCGAATTTTTGTCTGAGCCGGCGACATTCGAGCCTACCGTCGAGATGGGCGTCGGACCGATTCATGAGCTGACCGTCGAGCTAGAGCCTTCCGACATTCCGATCGAGGCCCGAACGCCGCTGAGCCTGACCGAGTCTGACCTTCCAGACCTAATCTCACCTGAGGTCGCGCCACCGGGCGTTCCCGGAGCGGGCGATTCGAGCTTGCTGCCCAGCGTGGTGGTTCCCATGGTTCTGGGGGTCATCCCGGATGCGTCCGATCCGTTGCCCAGCCCAGAGCCGGTTCCCCAGTCGGATTCTTTCGAATTACCAGCGGTCTCGGTCCCGGTCGCCCCTGCAGTTGAGGAAAAGCCGGAGGTGGTAGAGGCTCACATTGAGCCTCCAGCGGTAACTTTGACACAGCCCGAGGCCGCCATTGTCGAGATGGGTGCGCAAGCTGAAGAGATCCTTGACGACCAGTTTGAATTTAGCCCCGAGGCAGGCCCGGTGAGGCCTCAGTGGAGCGGATGGGGAGTCTCCGAGCGCGAGGCTATCCAAGAGCTCTGCGAATCGTTGCTCAGCGAGCAAAGTATTCCCCAGGCGTTTTCCGAGCCAGTTCTAAGAGCTTTAGGAAGCGGCCAAAACAAATTTCAGATTGTTTTGGGACCCGGATGCGGTAAGTCCAGACTTGCCGAACAGCTCCAGGCTTTGGAGCCGCAAGGGGGGTTCGGGCCTTCCCTGCGTGTCGAATGGCCCTCTTCCTATTCAGCGCCCACCGATGGAAGCGAGCTTGCGTCTTTCTATTTTCAGCTGAAAGACGAGGCGAAGGCGCATGTCGAATCTATCATTTTGCCGGAACCCGAAGCGGTGGCCAGTCTCATCGCCGTTATACCGCGAGACGGATTTTCGCAAGTCTTTCAGAGGTTTCTGGGGCAGGTAGCTGTTCTCAACCCGAGGGGCTTAACGCTTCTTCTTGACGAGGCCCCAGAGGACTTGCGTCAATCGCTGAATTTTGAACTGCCAGCCAGATTGAGAGTTGTCAGTTTCGTCTCGCCGATGAACAGTGGGGACGAACTGGGTCACAAATTGGATCTGCAATCCGCCTGGCCCGTTGCCGCCGTGCAAATCTTTGGGTCGACAGTCAACGAAGTGGTTTCGGATCCGGCGGCCAGTTTACTAAGGGTCGGCCTTTACGTTCAGTTGAAGAGCGCGGGGCTAGCGCTCCCTTCATCGCTTGCTGACATTGTCGATGCGGCGCTCGGTTCGTCGATCATGGACATCGATTTGGCGGCCTGCCTGGCGCTCGAAGACCGCTTCATTTCGCTCGACGATCTCGATCAGTGGTTTTTGCAAGCCAACAGGGTGGCCGATTGCATAAAGGCCTTTCCCGCCCTCTTCAAAGTCCGCAAAACGCGCCTCTCTCCGTTGCTCGGCCTCTCACACAACAGTATTGTATCGACGGTCGTTTCGAGTCACTCGGATTCCTACAACAGAGCCGCCAAGTCCTTGCTTGGATGGGTGGTAGCGTTGCTGGAGCGAACCAACCCGGAAAAGTATGGCGGACTTCAAGTCCGGGAAATCGTCTTTCGAAACTTTTGCCGGCTCTATCGTTACGCTCAACTTACCGACTCTCTGGAAGTCTTAGAGTGGGTTGTACGCAATAAGGATTTGCAGCGGCATCGCGTGGAATTGACGATACACCTCGAGACGCCGTCGCATCGATGGGATTTGCAGAGACTGCTGACCTCGTTAGCCGACTCTCTTTCCATGTTAGTTGCTTCCGGGCAGTGCGATGACCTTCGCGATGAGCAGGCGTGGGCGTTTGCCAATCGAGCCTTCAATTGCCTGAATTTGGGCTTGGTCGCCACAGCCGAAGATGAGATCCAGAAGGCGCAAGACCTCTTTCAAACGCTTATCGACAAAGAAAAGCAGCACGAGTTTCGCCCTGCGCTGGCTACCACGCTATATCGTGCCTCAAGAATCGCTCTTGCCTCGGAGGACCGAGTCGGGGCTCTCGACTTCGCTGACCGCGCCGTTGGACAGTTTGTCGAATTGGTTGAGGACCGTGGACGAGTAGAGCTTCAGTCACGACTGGGCGTCGCTTTGGCCCATCGAGGAACTCTCAAAAGCTTCGCCGGCGAAACAGCGGGAGCATTGAAAGATCTACAGCGGGCGGCTTCGTTGCTCGCTTCCGCTGATCCGGGAAAACAAAAAGAGAATAAGCGCTTTCAGATTGAGGTCCAACTAGAGTTGGCTTCAATCCATCTAAAGGCTCAAGATACTGAGAGTGCGGTCAAGGACAGCGGTAAGGCTGTCCAGTTGGCCACTGAAGCGGTGGAAGAGCTTCAACTTGAAGAGTTGCAACCTCTGCTCGCTTCCTGCCACACGGCTCGAGCTCAAGGGTACCTTCAGCTCAATGAGATCGAGCGCGCGCAGCGGGATGTCTCCAAGAGCATCACACTTCGCAACTTGGCGGTCGATGAAGGTCGACTGGACCAACGATCTGAGTTGGCTAAGGAGTATCTCCTTCGCTCGAAGATAGGTCGCGCGAGGGGACTGAGGGATGATTCCGCACGCGACTTGGACCGAAGTCTAGAAATTCTCGGACAACTGGTCACGGAGGGCCGCTCCGATGTCAAGGGACAATTCATCGGTTGCCTGGTGGAACGAGCTGAACTTTCCGTTGAGAAAGGGGACGCTGCTCGAAGTATTGAGGACTTGCAGAAAGCGTTGGACTTCTCCCGCGGCCAGACGACCGAAACGGCCGAAGGCCAGACCCAACGAGTGTCTATCCTGGAGGGCTTACTGAAAGCTTATTCCGCCAGCGGTGTAACTGAAAGCTCCCTAGCTATTTCCACGGAATTACTGACTCTTTATCAAGCGCGACAAGAGTGGGAGCAATATGCTCGAGTTCAGGTGACGCGTGCGGAGATTCTGAGTCGCCAAGGAGACGTCGCGGCAGCCGGCGAGGGTTTCACGCAAGCGATCGGTTTGGTGAGCAAACTTCTGGAACAAGGACAGACTCCAGAGCGTCTTTCTCTTGTGGCCGACGCCTATCTCGGGTCCGGGCGAGTGGAAATCAAATTGAAGAACTCCGAGCGCGCCACGGAACAGACTCGGCGGGCGTTGGATATTTACAACCACCTATTTCAGCAACTTGGAGTCCAGACGGCACTTCCCAAGATGCTACAGGCCTACGGTCTTTTTACGACGGTCAGCCTCGAGAAAGGGAACCCTGGAGAGGCTTTAGCGTCCTTGAAGAGCGCTTTCGACGTTCTCGCTTACATCGAAGGCAAAGGTGCCTCGAGCGTGAGCGTACCGGAGATGGAACGCCTCAAAGCCCGATTCTTCAGGCAACGGGCTGAGGTTTTCTATCTTCAGGGCGACGGGCAAGCCGCGCTCCAAGACAGCGATGAGTCGATGAGGAACTTCCTGTTGGACCGGCAGAAGAATCAAACGGGTCCCTGGAAAGACGAACTGGCCAGGACCTGGCGCCTTCGTTCATCGATCTTTTTCCTCTTGAAGGACTTCACTCAGGCGGAGTCGTCTATTCAGGAAGCGATCACCCACTTCGAGGAGCAGGTTCGCCTTGGCAGGATCGAGTTCTTTGACGACTTGATCAAGTCGCTTTCGACGCGAGCCGAGAACGCGGCGAAAGCCGGTAAGATCGATCGGGTTCTCGAAGAATACGGTCGCATGCTTCATTTCGCGAACGCTGCTGGTGAAGCCGGTAGTGGAATCAATGTCGAATGGGAATCGGCTAAAATCTTAGAGAACCGTGCACGGGTTTACCGAGATCAAAGTCTCTTCAACGAAGCTTATGCTGACTATGATCGGGTCATCGGTCTTTATCGCAAGTTGCTCACCGAAAAGGGCCGAACTGACTTGGCGACGGAACTGGTTCGTATCCATCTTGAGCGCGGTGAAATGATCCTTTCCGCAGGTCATACCGAGCACGCTATTGGCGACTTTACTGAGGTCATCAGTCTCGCGAAAGCCCTTGTCGCACAGGGGCAGTTTCTTGCCGCCCCGGCGTTGGCCCAAGGATTACAGCGACGATCCGAGTGTTATAAAGCCACTGGAAAAGCACGGGAGGCGCTTCAGGATCTTGAAGGCGCTGTGGGTTTTCAGATGCAGATGGCACAGCAGAAGCCTGATATCGAAGTGATGGGGAATCTGGCGAAGGCGCTGCTAAGCCAGGGTGGCCTTCTCATCGGTTTTCAACAGCTTCCTCAAGCGGCCGACAGTTTGGATAAAGCCATATCCCTGTTAACGGGACTGGTCGAACAGCAACAACAGAAGCAGTACTCAGGGGATCTTGCCCAAGCTTTGATTCAACGGGTATCCTTGACCGGGGACAAAACCGACCCGGGGATGCGCCAGGTATTGATCCGAGCGGTCGATCTGGTGACTCAGCAGGCTCGAGAGGGCAAGCCGGTTGCGCGAGACTTTCCTATCGATTGCCTTCGCGCTGTTGTCGATCTTTTGGCGCGCGAAGACTTCGAGACAGTCGGAGATTTGATCGATTCAGTCTTGAGGCTGGTTGAGTTAGTCGTCACCGACGGCAAGAGTAGTCAGGACTTCGTCAAGCTAACAGATCTTCTTTTGGCCGCCAGCGCGGGTCTTATCGATGATCGACGTACCGCTCGTCGCCCTCATTTCCTAGCACTGGCTTGCGTGAGTTGTAACCGAGAGATTCAGATGTTCGGAAAGAATTCGCTGCCGAGACTGGTCTACTGTTTGTACGAACTGGGACAGGCCTTGGAGCGCAGTAAGCCGCCGTCGGTCCTCAATTACATCGGGAGTTCCTTTGCCTTGATGGGCGAACTGGCCTCGCAACAGCAGAATAATGAAGATTTCATTCGAGAACTGAAAATGATGGTCACGACTTGGCGCTCGCTGCCTCCTCAAGTTCCGGCATTGGCCAACGTCTCACGGCACATGCTCAGTCAACTGCTCCGTCTCACTTAGACCAGTTGACGCGAAGGCGACTCTCGCCTCTATCCCTCAAACTGCTCCGCTTCGGGTCGTGACCGACGCGCCAAACTGCAGACCTATGTCCAGACGACGGTTACGCTTCTTGGGACTTTACGGGGCCCGTATTGACGAGAAGTCGGTCGATTCGCATCCCGTCGAGCGCATCTACTCGAAAGGTGAGGCCCTCAAACGTGATATCGTCACCAACCTCAGGCGCGCGGCCGAGATGCGAGAAAATGACTCCTCCAATGGTATCGTTGAGTTCGTCTTCGATGGTCACGTCGAAGAATTTTTCTACATCGTGGGCGAGAACGAGGCCTGAAATCGAATAGAGGTTCTCGCTCACAGCGACGATGTTCTCCGCGCCATCTTCTTCGGCTTCCTCGTCGACATCGCCAACGATGCGAGCCAGAACGTCCCCCAAGGTTAGCATTCCCGCGGTTCCGCCGTATTCATCTAGAACGATGGCGAGGCGGGTTCGCTTTTCACGCAACTGAGTGAGCAGTTGGGCGCACGGAAGCGAACCGGGCACGAAGAGTGCTTCCCTCCAAAGCGAAGTGATACCGCTGTCGATGCCTTCAGGGTTGCTGCCCAAGAAAGACACCATATCTTTCATGAGCAGGATACCCACGATCTCATCGGTGTTCTGACCGTAAACAGGATACCGGTCATGGCCCTCGTTGGATGCAATCTCCATGACTTCGCGAATGTTAGCGGTCGCTGGTATACACACCATCTCGGTTCGAGGAATCATGATTTCGGTCGCGACCATTTCGAAGAGTCGAAATACGTGGGAGATCATTTCTATCTCTTGGGGCTCAGCTTCTCCCGCTTGCTGGCGGCTCACCAGAAGCGCCTGGATCTCTTCTTCGGAGTAGATTTCTCCGGGGTGATGTCCACCCTCGTCTTTGACGCCCAAGGGCCGTAGAATGAGGCTGGTGAGCCAGCGCAATAGCCAAATGGCCGGACGGCACACCAGCAAGAAGACTTCGGCGGGAGGAGCGGTGAGAGCCGCTATTCGGCCCGGCTTGTCGATGGCCAGCATTTTCGGAACTTGTTCGCCCACCACGACGTGGAGGATGGTTACCAAAGAAATGCTTATAACGAATCCGAGACCGCTTTCGTGAGACAGATGAACGTTGAAAATCTTTTCGATGATTTTTAAAACAGTATTTTCGGCAACCATACCGAGTGCCAGACTGGCAATAGTGATGCCGAGTTGGGAAGCGGCCACGAACTCGTCGACACGGGCTTTCCCGCGTTGAACGGATAGAGCGCCGCGAACGCCCTGTCTTACCATCTCGTCGACGCGGGTCTTCCGAATCGCGACGAGAGCGAACTCGAGGGCCACGAAATATCCGTTGATCAAGAGCAGAACAGCTACAATAATCAAAGACAAAGAGATAGTGAGTCCGGGGGTGTTGGCGGACGTTGAAGAAGCGCTCTCGGCAAACAGGAAAAGAGCGGACAACGATGGGTCATCCATAAGACCGGCGCCTTCGACGGCATGTCTTGCGGTTTCCTTCTAGAAACGGGTGTCAAGATCCGGTTGACATCAGGAGGGATCGTTTCGTATATTTGTTGGCACCCGGCTGGGTAGCTCAGTGGTAGAGCAGCGGACTCATAAGCCGTTGGTCGGCAGTTCAAACCTGCCTCCAGCCACCATCAATGAAAGCCTCGTAGAAATTACGGGGCTTTTTTTTTATAGGAATCAGTTTAGCAGAGAGCTTCCTCACAGCGGGAACAGTCGGGCCATTGAGAAAGTTAAGTTTATGCGTTGTCTTCGATTTTCAAGGATTTCCCTCATTCTTAGCACCTGCTTGCTCTTGTGTGTTGGCTCTCAGAGCATCGCTCACGCTCGACCAGGGGGGTCGAAGCCCGAGGGCGAGGTCAACGTATTGGTTCTGCTGAGAAAGGCCGACCTCAAGCTCAAGCGACTGCTCCTGGCTCAGGCGACGAGTGATTTACCACTTAGCATTCAGGAACTCGATGACTGCCAGGGACTACTCGACGAGACCCAAGAGTGGCTGAAATCACAAGGTCCGATATGGAATAACGCCAACAGTCAGACAGTCCTAGCCCAGGTCACAGAAGCGATCCGCTTTTCGAGATTCATGATGGAGGCCGGCCTGGGAGTTGAGAAGAATCTCTCCAGTCAAGTCGATTATTTCCTCGAGCAAGGCTACAAACCGAGTCAACAGATGAGTCTGTTGGTGATCGCGACCCAATCCAGTGCGCTTCGAGGCCGCCTCGAGGAAGCTAGAACCTACTCCGCTCGCGCTCAAGCGATCGCCAAGTCCGCTCCGAACATCTCCCCGGTAGCCCTCTACGCTTTGGCTAGTAGTGTTTTCAGAGTCGAACGTTTGAGCGGCAGGTTCAAAACTCCTGAGGAGATCCTTGCCCAATATCAATTGGCGACGTCCTCTCTCAAGAACTACACGCCAGGCCAAAACCCTCTCTACGATATAGACTGGCTTTTGGCCCGAGAAGCAACGATGACCTGGGTTGAGGAACTCAGAGGCTTAGGTCCCTCGGGGGTACCTGGACTCCTTCAGATCTTGCACCACAACCAGAAATTGGAAGCTGCACTTCAGAAAGGTTGGGACCATCAGAAGCTTGAGGCTGCCGGCCTCAATGGCCTCCCGGCTGCCTACATTACCTTTTTCGCGACTCACGTTTTGCTATATACCCACGCCGATCAACAGGTTTCGGTGTGTGAGGCCCTCCCCGTCGCAGAAGCGAGAGCGGAACTCTCTCCCGAGCGTATTGGGCGGATTGAAGCCTATCTGGCCCACCTTCCCGATTCCGCCCTTATCTATACCGACAAGAACCTGGGGCCTGAATTCACGGAATTCGGACTAGGCCGCGGCGGATTGGCCGAGGAGATGGCGGGCAGAGTCCAATTTATGAAGGCTCGCTTTGAGCCGACTCCGAGTCAGAAGATGGTCCTCCTTGAGCAGGCTTTGGCCCACATCCAAAAATCCGGCGACGAGCCAACTCAGGTTCGTTACTTGTCGAGGGTTGCCGAGATCGCGCTCGAACTGAACAAGCCTGAACTTGCGGCCGAAAAATGGAAGCAAGCCTTGGAGATATGTCAAGCACGTGGCCTGATCCTGAGCGCGTTGCAACTCAGAGAGCTTCTTGCCGAACGCAGCTTGCAGGCAAGGAATTGGAACGAAGTTAAAACCTACTGTAACGCCGGTCTAGCCCAAATCGAGGAAGCCATTCCGCTGGCCGGTCGCGATTCCCAAGCGGCACGCGATCTGAGAGTCCGCTCGCATCACCTGAGTCGCCTGCTGGCTCAGGCCTCGGTGGAATCCGATGACGCCGAAGGGGCCCTTTCAGCCCTGAGCCTCGGGCACGACTACAATCTTGCTGTCACTCAGGTTGGAAGCAAAAAAGACGCTAGTGCGGACCTGAAGTTGGCCGAGCACAAACAGGACGAAGTGGCCGTCCTTAGCAAAAAGGTTGATCAGCTGAAGGCTATGCCGGCATCCTCCACGCGAGACTCTCTTCTTGTGGAGACCGAGAAACTGCTAGCCGATTCACGATCGGATTTTTTGCTCCAAAGCCGCTTGATTCGTCAGAAGCATGCCACTCTCTACAGTTCAGTGCTTCGATTTGACCCACTCAGTTTACCCGATATTCAATCGAGTCTTTCTCCAGAGGCAGCGGTCGTTCAGTACTTTCCCACTGAGCAAGAGTTGTACATCTTCCTGGTCACGAAGGAGAGCTTCCGGCTGCGATCTACCAAGACGCCCAAAGGGGAATTGGAACAAGAAGTCTCGCAAATGCTACGACAGATCCGCCGTGTTTCCGGTGATTCTAAGGCCCTAGACCTCTCCGCCCGTAAACTTTATCAACGACTCATTGCGCCAATTGAAGCTGATCTTGTGGATAAGTCGTCCTTGGTGATTATCCCAGCGGGCCAGCTCAATTTTTTACCGTTTGGGGCTCTTCAGAACGCCGACGGGAGGAACCTAGTCGAGCTACGGTCCTTACAGGAACTCGCGACTCCCACCGACTTTATTAAAGTCGCCAACTCTAGCGCCTCCAAGCTAAGCACCGTTACAGTCTTTGCTAACGCCACAGGGGATCTTCCCGCTGCCACCCGGGAAGGCCAACGTATTTGTGCCATCTTCAGTGGCTCCAAGCTTTTCGGAGAGTCGAAAGCAACGAAGGAGAACTTTCTCAAATTTGGAGGAGAAGGTTCGGCTCTTCACCTGGCGACCCACGGCGAATGGGATCCCTCAGACTCCCTGAACAATTATCTCCTACTGGCCGACAATGAACGAGTCACGCAGGAGGAGATTTTTTCCCTGCCTTTCAACGGCGTATCGCTGGTGACTCTCTCTGCTTGCAATACTGCCATGGCGAAAGGGGGCGATATGGATTATGTCTCCAGCCTAGCCGAAGCGTTTTGGATTGCAGGCGCACGCTCAGTCGTCGCCTCGCTTTGGGCCGTGGACGACGACTCGACCTCGATGCTGATGACTGAGTTCTATTCGGCCGTCAAGGCTGGAAAGACTAAGGTCGAAGCTTTACGTGAGGCTCAATTGGCGGTGCGAGCCAATAAAATTTACGCTCATCCCTACTTTTGGGCCGGCTTCGTTCTATTTGGCGATGGGCGCTAAGGTGTCTAAAGGCTGTTGAGCCAACTGGTGAAACTGTCGTGCGTCCACTGAAGATTCGAATTGTTGGCCGACTCAGCGTCAAAGTTTGGGAGTTGCTGGAGTCTTTGCTTGAGACTAGACTCGGACGCGCTGCTCCTGATGTAAGGATTGTCCAGTAGGGACCCTTCAAAGGTCATTCGCTTGAGAAGGTACAGTAGATAGGCGAGCGCGTGGTCTGATAGGACCGGAGCAGCCAGCGGACGGGGGAGCGGAGTAACATCGCAGTAGCCTGCTTCCGATAAACTCGAAATAAGACCGGTCGCCAAACGATCAGCGGTAGACCCGTTCCACCGTCCCGGCGCCAAGGTATGAAGCCACTCCAGGGTCGAGGATTTATCCAGTACTGGGTCATCACTTTTTAGGAGTTCGCAGACATATTGATCGGTGAATTGACGGTAGATGATGTCGGTGCGCTGAAGGTGCCAATGGCAGACCCAAGCCCGGTCCTGAGCGTCCTCGGGGTCCCACGCGAGGAGTTCCTCGGTGCCACCGCCGATGCGATCGCTCACTGTATTTATGAGATAGCTGACGCGTTGAATACTCTTTGTCCCGAACCACTGTTCCTCGAAAGCTCTCTCAACAAGGTCTTGTGACGGTATCGTGGGGTCGGCTAAGCGCCAATAGGCGCGACTTTCGTCCACTGCGAGGCCGACTCGGAGCAGGCGAGTTTGCACTTCTTGCCGTTCTGCTAAGGCGTAGGATGTGTTCACGATGGAAAAATGTACTCCAAGATCGAGATGAGATCGTTTTCTGGGTAGAAACTGGAGATCCTTGAGGGGTTCAGGTTCAAGCCAGTCGGTCTTGCAGATTCGTGACTTCAAGATTCCCTAGAGACCAGCACTTTAGTATAAAAATGTGGGTTTTTCGTCCACGGGTTAACGCTAGAGTCACAAATTCGCGAAGTTAGTAACATATTCTAGAACGAACAAGTAGAATTCGCACTGTGAGATATGGGCGAGACGATTGGAAGATATCATTATGCAGATCCTAGCTGGAGCGCCCGTGACGGCACGAAGAAGCGTTTCCGTCGTCCCCACGAGTGAGCCTCAGGCGGAGCCGATAGCGTCCCCCCCGAAGGAAGAGGTCAGCCTGAGCGCGGCGAGCGTGAAAGGACACTACTCTCCTCGCAAAGTCCTCCAGCGGGCCGTGAGCGGTGCTTTGACGGGTCTTGGTGCTCATTACTTCACGGGCGGCGACGTTTGGGCAACTGCCCAGTTAGGTGCCGCGATCGACGGTACGGTCGGCGCCGTTACCGGTGGACATGATAAGGCTGTGGCTTCGGCCGCCTCTGGAAACCCCGGCGCTGGGGTCTTGAAGGACGCTAGTCTGGCGGGAGGCATTGGTGCGATAAGTGGCGGCACCAAAGGTGCTGTCTTGGCGATTGCAGGAAACGCTTTTGGAGCCGGTCCCTTGGCTTTCGCGGGCGTTGGCGCCCTTTTGGGAGCCCTAGGACTGTAAAAATCTGGTCCTAGGATGGCTCGGGGGTTGACCGTCATCTCCAAGGCCTTTTGACTCAGCGCGGAGTCGGGAGGTCTTTTTCTATGGAACAGGCATTGACGTGCATGCGGGGTACGGCACTAGATATCGGGGGTACCCGAGCACGTCTCATGCGCTTTGAAGACTCCGAGGTCGTCGTTCAGATGGAACTTTGGCTCCCGCAACGCGATGGTACGGAACCAACTTCCCGATGGGGCCACCGAAGAGTCGAAGCCATCGCTGAATGGCTCTCCGGTTGGGCCTTTTTAGACCAAGATGAGCAAGTAGCCACCGCCTGTGCGGGCCGCAAGGACTCCCGGCGTGGGTCCGTGGTGGAATCGACCTACGCCTCTCCTCTGCCGGACCTCGTGAAAACCGTACGAGAGCGCACCGGTCGCGAAATCGGTCCCCTGTTCGACGATGACGTCTGTGCCGGTTGGGGACACCTTCAGTCCCCTAAAGGAGGGGTGGCGCCCAAATCCACACCCACCATTCTTTTGACGGCCGGAACGGGCCTTGCTGAGAGTCTTTGGGTGGACGGTACGTTTCTGACCAAGGGGACCTATCCGCGTGTCAATGAACTCGGCTTAGAAGAGGCTTTGCGGGCCGAGGCTTGGAGAGCCGGCCAGCTACCGTTGGAGGCGTTGCGGGAAGTTGTCAAGGCACGCCAGGTCTTGGCGCCGTTCCAGCGGATGGTACTTTCAGGCCGTTTCGCGGCGCCGGAATTGCACAAGGCTTGGCCTACGGAGCTTGATTCTGGGATCGCTCTAGAGGTCTGTCCGCTTGAGGAAGGCCCGGCTTTGGGGGCTCTGGTGTTGAAGTCTTGACGGAACCGTCGGTTTGGTCGCTGCTCCCTCCGGCTATCGCTATTGTCTTAGCGATCGCCACACGGCAAGTGTATTTGTCCTTGGGGCTAGGGATCTTGGTGGGCTCGATGCTGCTCACGGGGAGTGTCCTGGGAGGCTTTCCCCTCACGGTTCAACTCATTGTGGGCACCATCACCGACCCCGAGAGCGCCATGGTGCTGCTTTTCACGTTTTTGATAGGAACGTTGATCGCGACCATGCAGAGCGTCGGAGGTACGGCGGCTTTCATTCGCTGGATGGAACAGAGCGGTTGGTTGAAATCGAAACGGGCGACTTCAATTTTCGTTTGGGTCTTAGGGGTCGTCATCTTCATCGAAGGAAGCCTCACCATACTGGTTGCCGGCGCGCTGGCCAGACCGCTGTTCGACAAGTTTCGCATCGCCCGCGAGAAGTTGGCCTACCTGATCGACTCCACGGCGGCTCCGGTTTGTATTTTGATTCCCCTCAACGCTTGGGGCGCTTATAACGTGAATCTGTTGAGCAAGATCAATGAGCCCGAGCCGGTTCAGCTCTTCATTTCCGCCATACCGTATAGTTTCTATTCCATCGTTTCGGTCGGCCTCGCTTTCGTGGTGGCCACCTTCGATTGGAACATCGGTCCCATGAAGGCGGCTGAGGCGCGAACTCAGGCCGGTAAACTTCTTTCCGATGGGGCTCAGCCGATGATGGACGAATCCACCTTCGCGCCTCCGCCGGAGGACACCACCGCCTCCCCGTGGTTGATGTTGATACCGATTTTGACTCTTCTGATCGCCATGCCGGCCGGTCTATGGATAACGGGGGAGGGTAGCCTAGAAAAAGGCGACGGTGCGCTTTCGGTCCTGTGGGCCGTGCTGCTAGGAATCGCTTTGATCTGGGCGCTCTATCTGAGGAGCCAATGGCGTCGACCTTCCAAGGGACTGGATGAGTTGGTACGCTTCGGCATCAAGGGGGCCCAGGGAATGCTGCCCCTCGCGCTCATCATTTTGTTGGCCCTAACTTTGGGGGACCTGACCAAACAGTTGGGCACCGGAGTCTACGTGGCGGAGTGGGCTCAGGGAAACATCAGTCCGAGTCTGATGCTTCCCCTGACTTTCCTGGTGGCTGCCGGAACAGCGTTCTCCACCGGCACCTCTTGGGGAACCTTCGCGATCATGATTCCCATCGCCGTGCCGGCGGCGGGTGCGCTCGGGGTGGCGAAAGCGCCCTTCTTGGCCGCCGCTATGGCCGGTGGAATCTTTGGCGACCACGCCTCGCCGATCAGTGATACCACGATCATGAGCTCCATGGTTTCTGCGACCGACCACATCGACCACGTGAGAACTCAACTCCCGTATGCCATGATCGCCGGAGGCACCGCGACCTTAGGCTATTTTCTGGTGGGCTTGGCACTCTAAGGTCGTTCTCGAGATCAATCACGCCATTAAGAACGACAAGCCAATCGGACTGAGGCCCTTACCGGAAGGCCAGCCTCGGTGACTCGCGAACAGCGCGACCGTGCCAGAACCCTTAGCGCCCGTTTATAGCTCGGTTTTCTTCCGCTCCCTGTCTGCTGGGTTCACTCTAGCTGCTTTGCCGCTTCCTCAGTCAGAGTTCGTGCAAATGGTGCTGGCTTTTCGGGCCGGCGCCTCGTCCGAGGCGGCGGGGGAAGAAGGCTACTCAGAACTGTTGGGAACGCTGCTGTGCCGAGGTGCGGGTCGGTGGGACCGACGAGCTTTCGCCCTGGAATGTGACCGCCATGGAGCGAACCTCGATGTTTTCGCCAGCAGAGACCTTTTCGTGCTGGAACTCTCTGTGCTTCCTGATGACCTCGATTGGGGAGTGGGTCTGCTGGCCGCGATGCTTTTTGAGCCTCGCTTTGACAGTGCGGAGGTGGCGACCGCCGCTCGGGAGCAGTTGGAGCAGTTGCTCGCGCGCTCTGATGAACAGCGCTCCGCTCACGCGGATCTGGCCAGAGGTATGCTGTTTGGCGTCCATTCTCCGTACGGGCGCCCGGTTTCAGGATCCGTCGAAGCGCTGCAAGGCGCCACACCTTCCGGACTGTCTGATTTTCACCAGCGGGTGCTTCTAGGCTCCACGCCAGCGGCGCTGTGCGTGACCGGTCGGTTCGTCGACTCGGAACTTGAGCGTCTCGTTGAACAGACGTTTTCGGCGTCCGCCCAAGGACGAGAGCCTCATCGTATTCCACGGCCAAGTACGGGCATTCTTTTAGCTGATCCGGAAAGATTTCAAAATTTAGATTTCCCCACAGACCAAAGTAGAGTCCTCATTGGGATGCCGGCGGTGGGGCGGGGCGACCCCAAGTACTTGGAGTCTCAGATGGCCAATGAGCTCTTTGGGGGGGCTTTTTTGTCGCGACTGACTCGCGCCGTTCGCGCTAGGGAAGGTCTCGCTTACTCTGCTGGTAGCCGTCTTTGGGCCGGGTTTCTCGGTGGGTGTCTCTGGATCTCGTTGCAGACGGACCATTCCAATCTGGAAAAGGCGCTTCGGACGGTCCGGGTCAGCATGGACCAGATCATAAAAGACGGCCTTCCCGAGTCCGAAGTTGAGCAGTTTCGCTCGTTCGCCTTGGCATCCCTAACGTTCGAGTACGACTCACTGTCCGGATTGGCCTCACGACTTCTCGACCACGTTCTCTTCCAAGAGCCTTGGTTACCGGATCTGCGACGCGAGGCGATTCTTCAGAGGATCGATTCAGCGACTCTTGAGACCACACTGAATCGACTTCTGAAGCCAGAGCAAGCGGTGGTCTGTCTTTCTGGACGGACCCCTCCGCAAGGAATCGAGGCCGGCTTTTTTGACTCTCCAAGTCGGACTCATTTTCGTCAATATCGGGTGTCGCCCTTGGAATTGAGCCCGACTCCGGACTTTCCCAAAGAGGAGGATTCCTCGGCCAAACTCGTGGCCCATCATGAGCGCGGGGAACTTCGGGTGTTGCCCAACGGGGTCCACCTGTTGAGTCTCCCACGACCGGAACTGCTCTCTATCTCGGTGCAAGTCTGGACTCTGACGGGATCGATGGACGAACCCGAAGGAGCTTCGGGAATGTCGCACTTCTTGGAACATCTGATGTTTCGAGGCACCGAAAGGTTTCCCGACGGCGAGTTCGACGCCATCTTGGCCCAAAAAGGGGGAATGAACAACGCTTTCACCTCTGAGGACTTCACGGTCTACACGGATTACGTCGTGGCCGCGGGACTGGCCGACGCTCTCTGTTTGGAGTCTGACCGTTTCGCGAACCTGTCCATCGATGAGGATCTTTTTCTGACCGAGCGGGAGGTGGTTCTGGAGGAGCGCTCGCTTCGCGTCGACTCTAGTCCTTTGGGCAAGGTCTACGAGCAGCTTCAGAAGGCGGCGTTTCCTAATCATCCCTACGGTCACCCCGTGATCGGCTGGAAAGACGATCTTCTCAACCTCACCAGCGAGGATTTGCGGAAACATTTTGATCGGGCAGTCGACCCATCGAAACTGTTGGTGGTCATAGCCGGAGGATGCGACCCGTCCCGAGCCGCGGATTGGGTAGGTCGTACCTTCGGTCGAGAATTGAGCTCCAGAGGAATACATTCCAAACAGACCGCCTGGCCGGTTCAGTCCGATGAGGAGCCCGTCTCCCCCCTGCGGGCTCAGACCTTGGTGTTTCAAGAGCGGTCAGGATATTCTTATTTTTTGGCGAGTTTTCGTTTCCCGCGTGTCGGCCATCGCGATTATGAAGCCGCGGAGCTTCTTTCTCGGATGATCGGACACGGCGACTCGAGTCGTTTGCACGACCATTTTGTGCGAGATACAGGTCTTGCTCTAGAAGTCTGGGTGAGTTACGAGTCCCCGACTCGAGACCATCCGTTGCTCCATCTAGGGATGGCAACCACCGACGCCTTTGAGACGGCGGACCGCAAGCAGAGCCTCGTGGAGTTCTTGAACGGTCTATCTGAAAGCTTCGATGAATCGGAGTTGGAAAAGGCGAAGGTTGGTTGGTGCGCTGAGGAAGCGTTCGGTACTGACGAATTGGAAGATTGGGCGCTCGAGATCGCCGGTCGAGTGATGGTTTTGCCGTGGAGTGAAGTCTGGACGGGTTCAGACCGGATCGGCGCGGTGACCCTCGAGGAGATAAAGTCCGCGGCGAGTCGCTACCTGAATCCGGAGAACGGGGTGTACGCACACCTCCAGGGTCACACCGCCGAGGAAGACGAGTCGGAGTCCGAGTCTTAATTCTATTCCGTCAGGGGCGAACTTGAGCGCTGGGGGATTTTCGGAATGAGGCCAAAGAATCGGCGAAGCGACTCCCACACACTAGGTTCGGCCGGAGGTTCGCGCTCTTCAAGGGTGGTCAACAGGGTCCCGAGTTCTCCGTCGTCGAGCCAAATGCCGTGGCCCTCTGGACAGCGGTCGATGAGCACCGTCTTTACGTCGGAGTAGTGCTCGCGACGCATAGGGCTGTTACAGGTAGGACAGAAGACGGACTCCCGCTCTTCTTCCGAACTGCGGGGAGGGACAAGGTTCCTGAGGAGGGCCGGCCGCAGACTGGAAAGGCGGAGGTCGGGCTGCCGAAGCATGGAGACCAGACCATCTTCTTCGGTGAACGAGCCTTCGCAACGAGGGCAAACCGCGACCGTCCATTGTCGGAAGCTCAATCTATTGGTGACCAAGTTGCAACGGGGGCAGACGGTGTCGCTCATCCATGCACGTTCTGGCAAAGACACGGTCAACCTCTAAGTCGGGGAGGGTTAGGCGTGCCATTCCTTGTCGGCGTACCGTCGACTGCCTCAAGGACTTTCAGCAGGCAAGGGCTTCAGGCTGACGAAATCGCGCAGCATGAAGGTTGCTGTAATAGCTGTCACCACGGGATTGGGCCTCTGCTTGGCCTTCGGTCAAGTCGCGCTTGCTGAGTCCACCGACTTAGTGGAGTTGGTGAAGATCGATCCGGCCCTGAGATTGGACATTCGCTACGCGACGTCGAACAATTTCTTGGGCTTCGCGGTCTACCCGGAGGCGCGCGCCTTCCTGAGACGCGAGGCCGCCGTGGCTTTGGTGGAGGTCCGCCGAGAACTGGAGAAGGACGGGCTTGGGTTGTTGATTCTCGACGCCTATCGTCCGCATTCCGTGACTCAACTGATGTGGGACCGGACTCCAGTGGCTCAACGCGCCTATGTGGCGGATCCCGCGCAGGGGTCCAGACACAACCGCGGCGCGGCCGTGGACCTGACTCTGGTCGACCTCAAGACCGGACGCCCTGTAGCAATGCCGTCTTATTATGATGATTTCTCAGAAAAGGCCCATCACGACTATCAGGGGAGCACTGCCCAAGCCCGGGCCCATCGGACCAAACTCAAAGATGTGATGGAGCGCCACGGGTTCGAGGCTTTATCCAATGAGTGGTGGCACTATGACTTCCAAGGCTGGAAACGTTTTCCGATCTCGGATCAAAGTTTCAGCGAACTGAGCGGCCCGTAAACGCTCAGGTTAGACTTTGCCGAGAAGCCGCATCAACTTCCACCAAGCCACGGTACGTTGGGAGGGAAGCTTCCAGCCCGAGTGGTCCGAAGTTGTGTCATCTCCGTGCTGGTAGAGGAGTTTGGTCAAGAGCAGAGCGTCGTGTAGCCAGAGCGATTCTGTGAGGCGAGACCATGGAGTCAGGCCCCGGCGTCGTTGAACGCAGCCTGCGAAATCGATGGCCACTAGGCGTCGTCGTTCGGAGTTCCAGATCAGGTTGCACTCTCGCCCTTGAGACCCCCAGTGATCGTGACCCAAGTCGGAATGGACCACTCGGTGGTGGGTCAAGGTTGCGAGCAGCCTTTCGCCTTCGCGCACCAACTCTTCGGCGGGCACCGCCCCCCGCTCCAACTTTTCGAGAGGAACGCCGGGGACAAATTCCATGGCCACACTCCACGGGGATATACGGAAATACGGATAAGGCGCGCATCCGCTCCCTTCCAAGGCACGGAGTGCCCACCACTCCCGGTTCATCGCCCATCTACCGACAGTGTTACGATAAAGTATCGATGTGTGTTGGTAGGTCTTTATAAGAATCTGCTGGCCCTTCCAAGTGATGAGCCAGATGTCGGGGGCGTGGGCCCGAGTCGGGCGCAAGGTCCGGCCGTTCTCGAGCAGATGCTCAAGAGTCACTTGATGAGACTGCGGACCATCTTCGCCCGGTGTGCTCGAGTGACTCAACTGAAGTCCTTGGAAGGGCCGAAAAAAAAGCGAGAGACTCTGAAGCCTCTCGCTTTTGATCTCCGAAGAGAAACCGTCATTTCTAGATGGTGGTTTCGATCTTCACTACGGAATACTTGTTCAAGCCCCTGGGGGTTTTCACTTGAACGGTGGCATTGAGTTTCTGGTCGAGAATGGCGGCACCAATCGGTGACTCATTGGAGATTCGCCCAGCTTCAATGTCAGCTTCCGAAGTCCCGACCAGAGTCATCGTGTAGATCGTTTTCGTGGCTTCGTCCTTGATTCCAACAGTAGAACCGATATGCACCGCGTCGGTGGTCAGTTCGTTTCTGTCGATGATCTTGGCTCGTCGAAGGAGATTTTCCAGTTGGATGATCTCGCCCTCGATGAAGGCCTGGTCGGATTTCGCCGTTTCATACTCAGCGTTGTCGGAGATATCTCCAAACTCTTTGGCTTGCCGAATTCGCTCGGCGACGGCCGTTCTCTCGGTGGTCTTCAAACGTGCCAGCTTAGCCTGGTACATGTTGAAGCCTTGTTCTGTCATCGGAATGATTTCGTCGCGCATCAAAACTCCTCTTCGGTCAGACGCCTTGAACGTCAACCGACCTACGGAGTACTCTTTCGGGGTTAAAGTTCCTGCTCGCGGAAGAAAAAAAAACGCGATTTCCCAAACGTGCTCTAGAGGTTTCCGGTTGGCTCCCTAGGTGGGGTTGCCTTCCTAGTCTCTGGGGGCGTCGTAGCCTTCTTCGGAAACGGACTTTTCTGTCTCAACGCTCGCACGCACTTCGTTTTCGGCCAGATATCGTCCCAAAATCGCGTTCACGTAGTTGACCGTTTCCGGATAGGGAGGCACGCCGCCCCAAGTTTCTACCGCTCCGGGTCCGGCGTTGTAGGCGGCCAAAGCCAATTCGACGCTGCCGAAACGGTCCATCTGCTCCGCGAAATAGCGAACGCCGCCTTCAATGTTCTGCTCCGGGTCCCAAGGGTCGTTGACGCCCAGAAGCCAGGCGGTGTCGGGCATCAATTGCATCAGCCCCATGGCTCCGGTCGGGGAGAGGGCGAAAGGATCGAAGGCCGACTCCTGTTCGATGATGAGTTCGACCAGCAGCGGGTCGACTTGGTAGTAGTCGCCGTAGTGAGCCATGATTCGCTTGAGATCTTGATCCTTAGCAAAGATGAGCGTGGAGGTGTCGCCGTTGACCACTTCCATTTTGGGGGCGGCCACGGGTTCCACCTCGTCTACAGAGAAGCTCCCACGCAGTCCGTTTCCGCTGTCGGAGATGAGGTCGACGAGGTGAGAAAAAGTTCGATTTGCTTCACGGGAGATGCGTTCGGCGTGATCGAGCGCGATGTGTTCGGCTCGAATCCCAGTCAGCAAAAAATACTGTAGGATTGAAAGGCCCGCGATGGCTAGATAGAGATACTTCCCCGGCATAGGAGTGGGTTCTGACCCGAATCCTGTCCTCCTCGTCCAGGCAGCAAATGATTCCACGCGGACACGCCCGCAGGACCTAAGATTGGGAGGATTCGTCATCTGGCTTCGCTAACCATACCAAGACGAGGCCCATTTCGGGCTGTGTCATTTTTGGAGGAATCCTAACGTGCCGGAGATTGGATGGGCGATGACCGCCTTGGTTCTGGTGATACTATTTGCCGGGCTGCGTCGAACGAGGCTCCTGCGAGCATCTCGAGGGATGCGGGTAGCGTCGCAGCAAGTGAGTATGCAAGACATGCGTCGTACCATCACGGACTTGACGCCTGCTCTACGTTCCGCCGAACGAGTGACGGCACCTCAATCGCCCGTCGAGGCTGGACACGTTTGGAATTCTCCGTGCGGCAAGAGAGTCTACATCAATTAGCTTGCGCTTGGCACCGGCGGTGAACGCTTCACTTTGGCTCTGGTGCTGAAGGTTGCATCGCAGGTGCACCTTCCTAGGAAGTCTGACAAGACCGTCAAACGTGGTGCCATGGAAATTCGCACGTTTAAAATGAGAGGCCGGACCCGGCGCCTCAATGCTCTTTTGGCCCTGGTTCTGTGTCTTTTGCTGGTCGGATGCGACTGTGCTGAAGAGGACACGACTTCCGCCTTTGGGCCCGATTGCGGCACCAGCACGGGAGACGCCGCGGACCCGGACTCCCCTGGTGACTCGGGGAGCGGTAGCGGAACCTTGATGTTCAGTGATGTCGGAGCGAACGCTTTGCGGCGCTTTAAGAACATCAGTACACTCGATAGCACATCGGTCACCGAACCCGCTGTGACAGGCAATCTGACACGGATGACGCGTCCTCAGTACCTGGCCCTAGACCCCACGAGCAGCGACTTGGTCGTTTGTGACGAGGGGTCGATCGCCGTTCTTTTTTTCGCCGAACCTCTGAAAATTACTGGAAACGCTCCACCGGCACGTATTCTGACCGGCCCCGCCACCGAGTTGGTAGCGCCAGTTCAGGCCTATGTGGACTCGGACGCCGACGAACTCTACGTACTAGATAGAGGGGCGAATCGCATTCTCGTCTATCCCTCGGCTTCGACGATCAATGGCGAGGTGGCCCCAATTCGGCGCATCGAAGGCCCCTCGACCTTGATCTTGAACCCCGCGGCATTCATCGTTCGCCCTTCTATAGATCAACTGACAGTGATCAATCCGACCCAGGTTTTGACGTTCACGGATTTCCGAAGCATCAACGGCGATCGTTCCCCAAGCGGTAGGGTGTCCGGGCAAGCTACCGGCTTTCTGAACTTGACCTACGGCCTCTATGACAGTGCCAATGGGTTGCTTCTCGGTGACCGTGGCTCGAAGAGCCTGCTCTATTTTTCGGATTTCGACATCGATCGAAACAACCAAGCGCCCACGCGTGTCATCAATGGCGGCAACACCAGGATCAACGAACCCGGCCAGTTTGTGCTGACGGGATCTGGGAATCTCTACCTGGCCAACGGAGCGGATGTCCTCGTCTTTGATGGCGTGAGCGAACTCCAAGGAAATCCTTTCCCGAACCGACGTTTTTCTGCGACAGACCCGGTCAATCAGACCATCCGAGGCCTGCTGGCCCTTTAGCCCAGATGATGGGCGGTGGACCGAAGAATCCGCAACGGGAAGCATTCTTCCGGCAGGGGTGGCTTTGGGGATTCGGGAACCGTGTGTATTGTGGTAGCCCAAAAACAGTTAAAAACAAATATCGTGAACCTGGTCACCGGAGGGAATCTCCTGATGGGAGTCACTTCCATCGTTCTAGCCTCCTTTGGAGAAGGGCGATGGGCCGTGCTATGTCTTATCTTGGGCATGATCCTCGACGCTCTTGACGGGCTCTTGGCACGGCACTGGTCTGTCTTCTCAAAGATGGGCGCCGAACTTGACTCACTGGCCGATCTGACCTCGTTCGTTGTGGCCAATTCGGTCTTGCTGTTCTTCTGGTTCCACGGTCAAGTGCCGTTGATCTACCAGATTTTGGCCGGCGCGATCTTCACGCTCTGTGGCGCTTTCCGCCTCGCGCGATTTAATGTCGATCCCACGAGCGGTGGACTTTTCCAGGGGATGCCGACCACCGGCGTCGCTCTCTTGATCGCAGCCATCTACCTGACTCACCCCAACCTTGACCCGGTGATAGGCCTAGCCTGGCAGGGAGTGCTAGGATTTCTGATGGTGAGCAATTTCCCTTACCCTAAATTCGGTCAACTCGGCCGAATACCAGTCCCGATGTTTGTAGCTTTTGGGCTCTTCGCAATCTGGGACCTCAGTTCGGCCGCGGCGCTCGGTTGTCTGGCCTACGTGGCCTCCGGTCCCGTTCTCGGGGCCATGAAAAAGACGCCCTAGAAGGGGCGCCTTTGGTTTCTTGAACTGCCGTGTCGGTCAAGCTCAGATATTTAGTTCTTGACCTTGTTGAACTTGGCGACCGGTGTCCGCCCGGCGACGACTTTGTCACCCACCTGGACCAACACTTCGGCGCTGTCTTTGGGAATGTAGATGTCGGTGCGAGAGCCTAGACGAATTAAGCCGTAGCGCTCGCCCTGGGTCATCAACTCGCCTTTTTGACACCAAGTGAAGATCTTGCGTGCCAAGACTCCGCTGCGTTGGGCGATGGCACAACGTCCGTGCTCGGCTTCTAAAACGATGTAGCTGGAGTCGTTGTTTTCGGCATCCCCGAGAAAGGCGGGTGAATAGCCTCCCGGCTCCTCCCAACGGTCGATGACTCGACCCGCCACCGGTGAACGATTGATGTGAACGTTGGTGGGAGAGAGAAAGGTTTCAATTCTGGTCCAAGTGGTGTCGCCCATTCGTGGATGGCGGACATCTCGGACCCCGATGACCTGACCGTCGGCTGCCGCGAGACATAGTGACCGGTCGGCGATCACGAGTCGCTTGGGGTCACGGTGAAACCAAGCGGCTAATCCGGCTAGGACAAAGGGAATGGGCCAGCCCTTTTTGTTCAATATCTTCCAGAGTACTCCGGCACCAAGAAAGGTCCCGAAAACCGGGATTCCGTCGGACGCGAAGGCCATGGGACCAATTTTGACCCGGCGTTGTTCTGGATCGGGTTTCATGATATTGGCTGTTTCGGCTTCGGCCTCATCAAAGCGCAGTGAACGTACGAAGGCGGGCGGAAAATTGGACCGGATCAGCTCGGCACGGTATTCGTGGGCATCGAGCATGTCACGAATGATCACGCTAACTTCCTCGAAGTGCTCATCTTTGTTGATAGGCTGCAGTGCGTCGCGAATGTCCCGAAAATAGGCGTACTCAATGTAAGTCATGGTGCCGCCCGGCTTCAATAGGTACCGATAGTGGTCCAGAACTTTGCGGAGAAGTGGAGCGGTCAAGGTGGTGAACGGGATGGAGGAGATGACGAGATCAAACTCGTTCTCGTGATCGTACTCAGTGATGTCGCCCAAATAGAAGTCCACCTGAGAAGCCTTTTTCTTGAACTTGGGCTCAGAGGCAAAACGGTTCTTGACGTAATTGAGAAAGCTCTCGTTGAGGTCGCAGATCGTTAGTCGGTCGTCCGACGACATATTTTCGAGAATCTGCTCAGTAACAGGTCCGGTGCCACATCCGACTTCGAGGATACGCTTGGCGCCGCGTCGACGCCGGATCTCAGAGCACAGGGCTCGAGCAGCAGAACCGCCGGTAGGGAAGACCGCCCCAACGTCTTTGAAATCGGAAGCAACTTGTTGAAAGAAAAGGTATTTATCACGGAGACTCATCCGGGTCCGTTCCCGTGGGGACAAAAATTTCCTTTGGGTTTCTGAACAGTTGTTAACATTAGGGTTACCTCATTTTGTCTCTCGATGGGAGATGATGGATTTCACATCAACATCCAGGGGGTCACTATGCTAGAGAAATTCTTCGGCTACCGAGTAGAGTTGGTCGAGCATTCGACCGAGTACACGTTGGTGAGGGCTGAAACCGCGGTCCCTGTGGGAACTCAGATTCCCGTTCGAGTCAGTGGAGCCAATGGCCGTCGAACTCCGTCTGTGCCTATGGTCGTGATCTCTTGTCGGGCCGCCGATTGCGGAGGCTTTCTGCTGGCCGGAAAGTTCTTGGTCGACCATCCGGACCTGACAGGTTTGGAGATCCCGCCGAGCTTGTCTCAGGATTCCTCCGCCCGCTCGGCTCCCAGGGTGTCATGTCACCTGTGTGTCCTATCGAGAAGTTTGCCCGGATTCCGTGTGATGACGGTCGATATCTCCGAAGGCGGCCTTCAAGTTGAAGCGCCCTCCGGTGTCGAACTAGGATCGACTGTTTTGCTACGGATAGAGTTTGACACCAACACCTTGCCCTCCATCGAAGCTTCCGCGGTCGTGGCATGGTGCCGACAGCAGGAACGGGGACGTTTTCGCATCGGACTACGTTTTACTTCAATCGATGAACGATCCCAAGAAATTATCGGCCTTTATCGGGATCTGCTCGTTACCCGCGACGAAAGTGACATCTCTTCAAGAATTTTGCAAGAAGAGCCCTCTGTTGCCGTCGACCTAGAGGTTTTGGAGCCAGCGGCGCCGCTCCCCACGCTCAACGTTATAGAGTGGCACCGAATTCCGGTCATGGCTCAGGCCACCTTAGTTGGCTACTTGCGGGCGGGGCAACAGCTTCAGGTTCGCCTCAGAGGGGGGCAACCCGGCGTAAGGTCTCGGGAGTTTATTTTCACCGGGCTCAAGGGGTTGAAGGACCACTTTAAAGAGGACCCGTCCGTCAAAGTTATCGCGATTTTTCGACACGCACAGACCTCGGAAGCGACTCATCGGTTTCAGATGTTGGATGCGAACAATCAGGTCCTTCTCGATATTGAAGCGGCCGCCTGTCGAGAGTCTTCTTCCCCAGTCAACTGATCTCGATTCGCTCCGCTTCACGGCGCTTTTCTTAAGCGGTCGACCCTGACTTTCTGGCAGGCGGCGCACGCATTACGAGGAACACTGCGGTGTGTCCGTACTCATTCTCGTCTTAGCTCTCGGTCTGCTCATGATGGTTGCTTATCGCGGCTTTTCGGTCATTGTCGGCGCCCCACTCTGCGCGCTACTCGCCATCGGATTAGCGTTGGGGCCGCAAGCCATGCTGCCGGCTTTCTCGGGACTCTTCATGAAGGCGATGGTCGATTTTATCGCCCTCTATCTGCCCGTCTTTCTGCTTGGCGCACTGTTCGGCAAGTTGATGGAGTTGACCGGGTCGGCGGCCTCGATCTCCGCGTGGATTGTCGGCGTCCTTGGGGAGCGGCACACGATGGGGGCGGTCGTCTTAGCGTGCGCGGTCTTGACTTACGGCGGCGTTTCACTCTTCGTGGTAGCCTTCGCGGTCTACCCGTTCGCCAAAGCGTTATTTCGGCGCTCGCGTATCGCTGAACGCCTCATCCCCGGAACGATAGCTTTAGGGTCCTTCACCTTCACCATGGATGCGCTCCCGGGAACTCCTCAAATCCAAAACGTGATTCCGACCACTTTTTTCGGAACGACGCTCTATGCCGCTCCCATCTTAGGAGTGTGCGGCGCGCTGTTCGTCTTGACCACGGGGATGATCTACTTGGAGCGGCGCAAACGAACCCTCGGACCTCAGGAGTACGAGGACGAACTTCCAACCGAAGGACTGTTAGACCTCGGGCTTCCTTCCCCAATTTTGGCCTTCTTACCGCTGATGTCGGTGGCCCTTGTCAACTTCACCTTCAGTCGCTATTTGGCCGGCGTGGAGCCTAAAGACATTCCGCTGTCCAGTTTTGGAATCGAGAGCGATGTAGAGGTTCACTTGTCCAAAATGGCGGGAATTTACGCCATTGAAGTGGCCCTCATCGGAGGGATCTTTTTGGCGGCGGTTCTCGGATTTGGGCGTCTCAAAGGACATATTCAGGTGGGTATGGATAAGGCGGTGGGCGGGGCCATGCTGGCGGCGCTCAACACAGGGTCAGAGTACGGTTTCGGAGCGGTGGTCGCTTCACTACCCGGGTTCGCTATTGTGAAAAAGTTTCTGGCCGGCGCGATTTCGGACCCGTTGCTCAACGAAGCGGTGTCGGTGAATTTACTGGCCGGTATCACGGGGTCGGCGTCTGGGGGAATGAGTATCGCGTTGGCGGCCATGGCAGAGAATTTCAAAGCCGCCGCCTTGCAGGCTGATATTCCGTTCGAGGTTCTTCACAGGGTGGCTTCGATGGCCTCTGGTGGGATGGATACACTTCCCCACAACGGTGCAGTGATCACACTGTTAATGATCACCGGGATGACTCACAAGCAGTCCTACCGTGACATTTTCGCTATCACCTGTCTGAAGACCGCGGCGGTCTTCGTAGTGATCGCAATCTATTATACAACTGGCTGGGTTTAGAGCAAGGAGAGAGAATGAAACGACTGAAGAAACACGCTCTCGTGACGGGCGGAACCTCAGGGATCGGCTACGGAATTGCTTCCAGACTGGTTCGCGAAGGGTACGATGTCAGCGTCAACGGCCTGATCGCTCCGGACAAAGTGACGGAACTTTTGGGAAGCCTAGGAAAAAATGGAGTGGGGAGAGTCCGCTTCGCACCGGCCGACCTCACGGACGTGGATGCCATCGAACGCATGATGCGCGACGCCGACAAGGATTT
>JBBKWP010000161.1:0-8549 GCA_037968995.1 Candidatus Xenobia bacterium | reverse complement strand
GTCACCAAGCGTCGCCCCCAAACGAAGCGATATTCCCAGGGAGAGTTATTCATATTCAGTCCTAGCCTTCCACCGAGGTCCCCAAACTCGGTAAGAATGACGGTTGATGCGCGCCCTTGTCGCCAAGGACTGTTCAGAGAACTGACAGCAGCCGCCCATCGTCAACTCATCGGGATATTCTTCCCAGGTCTCAGATGTGAACATGAACTACCCGAGTCGTTGTCGACTAAAACCTGATTTCCAGCAATTGATTGTCCCTCAAGTCGGCCTGGAAAGACTTTCATCTTGCTCTTTTCCCTCTGGATTCCATTGGGTTTCGACAAGTTTCTGTGGAGGATCCACCGATTGTGAAAAGAATCACAATCTCCGGGGGGGAAACCAATTATGGAAAGCCTCAGCGATAAACCTCACCGCCCAACCCCGCGTTCACTGAGCCAGCGGATTCGAGATCTCGGAGATCTCGTGCGCTGGGAGCAGACTCTATTTGCCCTTCCCATCGCCATCGCTTCAGGTTTATGGGCGTCGAACGGTTGGCCCAGCGTCCAAACCTTGTCACTCATCTGTTTGGCGATGGTCGGAGCGCGCACCGCGGGCATGAGTGCCAACCGCCTTATCGACGCCCGTATCGATGCGGCGAATCCTCGTACTAGAGACCGCCCGTTACCGAGCGGTAAGATGCGACCTGGCAGCGTCTTGCAACTTCTTCTTTTCTCGCTCAGTCTTTTAGCGGCAGCCTCCTACTCGCTGAACTCGCTCTGCTTTAAACTCTGTCCTCTAGCTTTTTTCTTGCTCCTGATATACTCCTATTTGAAGCGGTGGACCTGGGGCTGCCACTTCGGACTGGGGGCGGTGCAAGCGTGTGGACCGCTGGGCGCGTGGTTCGCAGTGACGGGTGCCTTCAGTTGGCCCCCGGTGTGGCTGGCTATGGGGGTCTTTTTTTGGATGGCCGGCTTTGATATTCTGTACGCTCTAGCTGACGAGTCTCACGATCGGACTCATGAAATCCGCTCCGTGCCGGCCCGCTTTGGAGCCATCACCGCGTGTCGGATCAGTCGACTCTGCCACGGCGTGGCGTTCAGTTTCTGGTGCGCGTTCGCGGCGAGCGTGAACGCTGGCGCTTCGTTCGGTTTTGGACTGGGTGTGGTTGGATCTCTACTGGTTTGGGAACATGTGCTTGTGAGGCCGGGGCGACTCGAACACCTGCCGCTCGCGTTCTTTCGTATTAACAGCATCATTTCTACCGTGCTCTTGTTTGCAACTTTAGGAGACCTCTATCTATGACCATCGCCACTCACTCTTGGCAGAGTCTTTTCATCGCCCAACGCCACACATTGCTCGCCCAGATGTCGATGTCTCAGGCGTCGAACGACGTTCGCAGCGCGTCGGATGGTGAGATCCTTTTGCAGGGCGGAATTCAGGACGCTGCCAGACTCTCGGAGCGACCCGCTAAAACTTCCTCGAACCCGCTGCGAACGATCGTTTCCACCCCGAAAAGCCTCCAGCAGACATTGCTCGAGTATCAAGCCGACCTGCGAGGACTTCGAAATGATCACCCCCATACGGAAATATCTGGCTACGGCCCATTGACGGTCGAGCCGAGTCAGCGCTTTGAAGGGCTCGATCGAGGAGTCGTTTTGGTCGGTAAAGTCGGTGAAACGTTTGTTCCCAGTGACGATCTCGCGCGACTCGACGGAGTCGAGGTCCCCCTTACAGCCGTTTTCATCTACTCACCCGATCTTACGCCTGCCATCTTGGAATCGCTTGTCGATCATCTTTTACGGCTTCCCACACTGGCCTCAGTGGTTCCCCTTCCGGCAGGCGCCGGTGACCGCATTCCGCTGGCAGGATTGACCACCGCCGGCACCACCGACCTTATGGTCATTTCGGTGCTTCGTCTGCTCCTGCCGATGAGTGTTCGGGTGCGGGCGTCTTGGGCAGCACTCGGTTGGAAGGTGGCTCAAGTGGCCCTCGCGTACGGCGCCGATGAGATCGCCGGTTGGACCGGAGCGGAAGCCATTGCGTACAGCGGTCGAGTGCGGGCGGCGTCGAGAGTTGAACGTGCGGAATTGAATGAAGGTTTGGCCGAGGCGAAGCGCAGTGATGGGAACTGGACTCTACCGGCCGTCCCTGGAGTTCGAGCATGAACGCCCCCCTTCGCTTCGGTGTCCTCAGTTACGTCAACTGTCTCCCCATGACCTTGGGTCTGGAGCGAGGCAAGGTGGGGGACGCAAGTCTTGCTATAAGCCACGGAGCGCCCGCCGACTTGAACCGGATGATGGCGGGCGGGGAGTTGGACGTGTCCATGATCTCCACCGCCGAATTTCTAGAAAGACGTTGCCGCTATCAGCGATTGCTAGATTTCTCGCTTTGGTGTGACGGCTGGGTCGAGAGTGTGATCCTCTTTTCGCCTCTCAGCAAAGCGGAGCTATCCGAAAAGGCCAGCATCACCCTGACTGTGACACCCGAAAGCGCGACTTCGGTGGCCCTTTTGCAACTGTTGCAGCCCAAAGCTGTCACGGAAGCTTTCTCATCTTTGGAGCAAGCCAGAGTCGGGTTGATGGAGAGTGCGATCTATCAAGGAATTCTCCTTATAGGCGATTCGGCTCTCAACCCACCGGCCTGGACCGCAGGCCTGCACGCGCACGACCTCGGTGAATGGTGGAAGGAACGCACGGGCTGCGCGATGACCTACGCGGTATGGGTGGCTCGAGCGGACCTCGACGACGAGAGCCTGGAGAACGCGAACAGCCTTTTGAACGCTTCCCGGGAATGGGGGCTGCGACTTCCCCCAGAGCTTCTGGACGAGGCGCGTCGCCGCTGCGGTCTTGACGTAGAGAGATTGCGACAGTACTTCACACGCCTTCAATACCGGAGTAGCGTGCGATCGGCCGAAGGGTTGATCGAATTCGGCGGCCGTTGGGCCTTGAATCATTTGATCGGGCGACCGCCCGCCTTGGCAGGAAGATAAGAGAGACTATGAAGACCAGTACGAAGATTCGCGATCTCCGCGTGAAGACCAGCCGCCCGAGGCTGAGCATCGATCAGGGCGAGGCTCTCTTTGATAGGGACCTGCTCGATATAGGCTCGGAAGCCGACGAATTACGTCGTGAACTCCATCCTGAAGGCTACGTCACCTTCGTCCGTGACCGAATCATCAATTACACCAATGTCTGTATCACCTATTGTAAATTTTGTGCTTTCTATCGGGCTCCCGGACACGCCGAGGGCTATGTCCGCACGAAAGACGAGATCTTTACTAAGATCGAAGAGATGTTGGAGCGCGGCGGCACAACCTTGATGCTACAGGGAGGACACAATCCCGATCTCAAAATGGACTACTTCGAGGACCTCTTTAGCTCTATTAAGGCGCGGTTCGATATCTATCTTCACTCCATGACCGCGACCGAGGTCGATCACCTCGCGGAAGTCTCTGGTCTCTCTTTGCGCGAGACCATGACGCGACTCCACCAAGCCGGCCTCGACAGCCTTCCCGGCGGGGGAGCGGAGATGCTCGTAGACGAGATCCGCAATGAGGTTTCCCCCTTGAAGACTTCAGCGGACCGTTGGTTTGAGGTTCACGAGACCGGCCACGAGGTCGGACTGGAGTCGACCGCCACTATGGTTTTCGGGTTTGGGGAAACCAACCGACAAAGGGTCGAGCACCTGGAACGTCTGCGGGCTCTTCAAGATCGAACAGGAGGATTTCGCTCATTCATCCATTGGAGCCTGACGCCAGGTCACACCGGAATGAAGCGGACCATCCCGCCCGGAGGTCAGGAATACTTAAGAATCATGGCCGTCGCTCGTCTCTATTTAGACAATTTTCGGCACATTCACGCCGGTTGGGTAACCGAAGGGGCAAAGCTAGCCCAGTTGGCTCTAGGCTACGGCGCCGACGACATTGGCAGCGTTCTTATGGAAGAACTCGTGATCTCGGCAACCGGGGTCGCTTACGCCTACAACGCCGAGCAGATCGCTTCCATCATCCGAGGTATTGGGCGCATTCCGGCGGTCCGTAACAGCAAATACGAAATTCTTGAGGTTCTCTAACGTGAGCCTGGCCTCACCGCTGGTCGCCGAGGATCCTAGCGAACGCGCCGACATGGTTCGACAGATGTTTGACCGGGTGTCTCAGCATTACGATCTTAATAACGCTTTGCTGTCGTTCGGGCTAGACCGATACTGGCTTTGGCGGGCTCGTCGAATGTTGGATCTCGAGCCGCGGGCTCACGTGATTGACCTTTGCTGTGGGACCGGAGCGGTCACGCGCAGGCTGGCCCTGGCGGTGCCTCAAGGCCGGGTGGTTGGGGTGGACTTTTCTGAGGGGATGTTGCACCAGGCTATGGCGCACCCTCAAAGCACCCATGGAGGAGAGACCGTCTACCTGAACTCCGACGTCCTGAACGTCCCAGTACCGGACCATACCTTTCAAGCAGCGACGCTCGCCTATGGACCTCGCAACATCGTCGACTTGCCGAAACTGTGGCAAGAGATGCGACGCCTGGTCGAGCCGGGTGGGCAAATTCTAAGTTTGGAGTTAACGCGCCCGAGTGGTGTTGTTGGATTCTTTCACGAGCTGTTTTTGCGTTACGTCGTCCCCTTCGTTGGAGGTCTGATTTCGGGAGACCGTGAGGCTTACTCCTATTTGAGCACGACCATTGCAGGATTCCTCGATCCCGAAGAACTTGCCCAGTCTATGCGCGACAGTGGGTTACTTGATGTTCGCGTCATCCCGCTTTCTGGCGGTATCGTCACCATCCATCACGCTAGAACTCCCACAAGTTCCTAAGATACCGTCGGAATCACGGCTACTCGGCGTCTGCCGGAGTCCTCATCCTAGGGGGTCGCGGGCGCCGCAGGTGTCGCGGATTTCGAAGGTTTGATCTTTCCTGACTTCTTAAGTAAGGCCACAAGATCAGCCTGTCCCGAAGCGTAGTCGACAGCGCTCTTGCCCTCGTTGTCGGCAAGGTTGGGATCGGCTCCACCCTTGAGCAGCGCGACGACGACCTCTTTACTCTTCGCAACCATCAAAGGTGTCTTACCGGCTTCGTCCTGAAGATTTGGGTTGGCTCCACCTTCTAAAAGAACGGTGGTCATGTTCAGGGGAGCCTCAAAGATTTTGGACCGACCTTTGGGTCCGAGCGCGTCGGCTTCGACTCCGTTCTTAAGTAGGAGAGCTGCGATCTCAGGATCCGCGGTGACCCAAAGTGGTTGGCTACCGGCGGTTCCCTCAAGCTGGACGCCAGAGTCGATGAGGGCCTGACAGTACTCCAGCGCACCAGCTTGAGCAGCGAGTTTTGTGAAGAGAGTCTCACCGTCCATGTAGACGAGACTGGCGTTCTCGTTGGTCAGCGCTTGGCGAAAAGCAACTAAGTCGTGCGCCTCGAAATCCCGCAGCAACGAAGCTCCCAGGGGTTGGCCCATAGCGATGGCGGTCCTGGGGAAGTCCTCACCCTTGGCCCATACAAAACCCAGCAACTTTTGTGTCTGTTCGTCGATGACCGGGTTCAAGCGCAAATCATTGAGGCGAGCGAGAATCTCCGGAGTCAAGGATTGGGCGTCCACTCCAGCCTGCAGAACTTTCTTTCCGTCCACATAAAGGGCCTCACCCGCGAAACTTTTCGCGCGGGTACTCTTCACGGTCTCGTCTTGCTGAGAACCGAGAAAGACTTGCGAGCCGTCTTTCTCGTACCGGGCCCATCCTTGACCGTACTCTAGCATCGTCAAACCTGGCACATCCCGGTCGACGTAGTACTTTTCGTCGTAGTCCAGACCTGCGATGGAAACCTTGCCCCGCAAAGCCTCAAGATCCGCTCCGGCGGCACCCAGCGCGGGATCGATTGGAGCGGGGGAGGAGGTTGGCGGCACCATTGACGGGGAGGGTCCAGGCGTCGATGCTGTAGCCACCGCGATGGGTGCTGGTGATGGAGATTGTCCTTCAACAGGTTGTTCAGGCGTTTGATCCTTGGAAGAACTTCCAACCGCGACCCCAATCAGAACAATGCAGAGCAGGCCCGCCAAAACCAAGCCGATCTTTTTCCCGGACCCCCCCGCGACCGACGACAATTTCCCTGGAGTCGGTGAGCTAGGCTCCTGTTCTTGGTCAATCGCAATCAGATCGGGGTCGGATCCGAGATTAGGATCGGGATCATCGGTTGCTGCAGTCTCCGAAGCGACCGTCTCTGTGGGCACCTCGGCAGCGACAATAGGCTGTGGCGTCTGTGATTCTTGGCTCGCTGACGGAGTGGCGGAAACTTCCGTGGTTTGGTAGCTGACCCAAGGGTGGGGAGCGGGGAAACTCAGAACCGTAGGGACGATACGACCAGGATACTGTTCCTTGCACTTTTTCCACTTGTCCCCAGACTCGAGCGGTGGCTTTCCGTCGTAGATCTGTTTGAGAAAGACCGCCCAGTTACCGAGCAAAAGCCGTCGTTGTTGTGGGACACTCTCGGAGATGTACCCAAACAACTTGGTCATAGCATCATTGACGGTGCGGGTCGCGGTGGTCTGGTCCGCTCCTAGTGAATGATAGTAACAAGAGATCTGTTGATAGAGATGCTGGTCTTGGGTAGAAGTCTTGCCGGCTTCTAGCGCCTGGACTCCTATCTTAATGACCGGGTCGTCGGCTTGACCGACCCACTTGCCGTGCCCCTCTTCGTCTCTACCTTCGGCGATGTCACAGAGCAGAGAGGTGAGAGCTAACTTGGCGGCCCAAGTCTCGGGGATGGGACCACGCTGAGTGAATCCTTGCGCGAAGGTCTTATGGATCTGTCGGGCGCGATAGGTCTCTCCGTGATACCACGCCATATCGCCTTCTTGAGCCATGGGCTCTTCCACTTCGCTGGGCGCGGTCCACTGCTCTATTGTACGAAAGGCCCCAACGTATTTTCGGCCCTCGACTTCATAGGGCCAAACCACGAGTTCTTCGCCGTCACGCGCTTCATCAGGATGGATGAACTCACCAAAATGTCCAACTCCAGGAGAGTGGCCTTTGACAACCGTAAGTTCAAGGCCCGAGATCTGCCAGGAACCGCTGTCCGTCTTTCGCAGCATCCCACAGACTGGGGGGAAAGGATTAGGAATCTGGCCCTGTATAAAGAGTTCGATCGCGGCATCGATGTGGAGCGGGAAGTCCACAGACGAGTAGCCCTTAACCAAGGTCATGAGAACGAACGGATCGCCAGCAGTCGGATGCACCAAAGCGATACGCAGTGTACTGGGCTTCGGTCGTAAGGCGCCGAGATTGGTGACGGCACCGGGCACGCTCGTTTGGCTCAGTGTCTTGGCGAAACGAAGAACCGCCAACAGATGTCCCAACTCTTCGGCAGTGTAGACGACGTGCAGAATCTGGTCGTCCTCGCGACGAATCCTCAGAAACACACAGTCGGTGCTTCCCAAGTTACCGTATTCTAGAGATCCCGACGGAATTTGGATCGAACCGATCGCAGCCAACTTCCCCAACATGTCATCACTCCCTTACCGGTCCGACTCTCGCGAACCGAGCGTGTTCCGCGCTGTTCGCCGAAGAGTCGACCGAGCCCCGCCTATTCGACGCTCAACTTTATGAAGCATGACGGAGCACTCTTTTTTTCCATCAGGGGTCGAAGGTTCGAGCTCATACGGTCCGAAGGATGAGCCATGTTCAATTTGCGCAAACTTTTCATTGTATTGCTGCTTCTCAGCCCGTTGGCCCACGCGGATATCTACTTATATAACACTACGGACGAGCGAATGTCCTATGAGGTGTTTTTTCCGAATGGTGACTCCAAGACGGGCACCGTTGGGGAAGATAAGGGTTACGGCCCAGAACAGACCCTTATTCCCTCCAGTGCCGGTATGATGACGACCTTCAAGCTCACGAGTGAATCCGGAGGCTCCGCCGTGGAAGTAAAGGCTGCTCCATATCGCACCTACATTTTAGCCATCTCCGAGGGCGGAATGAAGGTCCTTCCGTTGGCCTGGAGCCAGGAAAATGGACAGACCCATGTTCGAGAAATGAAAGTCTTCAATGCTACCGGTCAACCTCAGACCTTCGATCTCATTGATGAAAAAGAAGTCCGAAAAGGTATCACGATAGCACCTGGAACAAGTCAGACTTTTCCTTCGAAGAACGGCTTCTCGGGATCCAGTGGATTCCATCACCTTAAGTTCGCCAACGGAAAAAGGGTAGAGAACGAAGCACGCTCCGGTGATCTTGTGCTCCTATACAACGACAAGCGATATCCGGGTGAAGTCCGAGTCGGCTGTTACGGCCATCTGACTGCCCCTCGAAACACCCCTGGTCAGTAAGTTCGCGCGCCGAGGCGTTCCTCAGAACACTAGGATAGGAATGCCGCCTTGAAGAGTACCGCCAATGATGGTTTGAGGGTTCGCTTGACCAAAAATGGCGGGCACATCGTGCTCTGTGTCGAGGACCGATACCACGCCCCTGCGATCGTCAAACTTAAAGTAGGTTGTGGTCTTAGCCGCCCCGGCACCTTCTTCGATCTTGAAGGTCGATCCCACTTGCGTAAGCTTGCTGGAATCCAGGTCCATCACCAGTTGGCGGG